>JAGXOR010000007.1 GCA_023659785.1 Methanomicrobia archaeon LH_S13 | reverse complement strand
CTCGATAACTTCGCCGCCTTATTTCTATCTTTTCATAAAAGGCATTGCAAAGTCTCCCATTTCTTCTTTTTCTTTTACTTAAAAATTATATTATATAAATCCATCGTAAGAAACTATAATGCCACCATGACAAAACTACAAATTCCATACGGCTCCAAGCTGATAGACGTGGACATAGCAGGTAAACTGTTAGTTCCCACGAGCAGAACTAAAGGTAAACTTAAAAATCATGATGTGATAAGACACGCTCTCCGAAATCCCAATGGTACAAAAAGGATGAAAGAACTAGTGGATACGGGAAAAAACGCAGAAATAATAATTGTCGTAGATGACCATACGAGAGATGCACCTACTGAGAAAATGCTTGATGCTATAATGGGAGAAATAGGAGAAGAGCATAAAGAACAGATCAACCTGCTGGTTGCTTGCGGCACTCACGCACCACCAACCGAAGAAGATTTAATGAGAATAGTTGGTAAACACTTTTATCAATTTAACATATTGATTCATAATTGCGATGCAAAAGATTTGGTATTCGTCGGTACGACAAGCAGAGGAACGCCAGTAAGTTTAAACAGAAGCTACGTAGAAGCGGGTATAAGACTTGTTTTCTCTCGAAACTGATTTGTTTGATATCCTGCTGGTAAGTGCCGGTGGATTCCCAAAGGACAGAAACCTGTATCAGGCGACAAAGGCAGTTGAGAATTGCTATCGTACTGTGGTTCCAGGTGGCAAGCTGATTTTAGTTGCAGAATGCCGGGAAGGGATTGGTGACCCTTATTTCGAAGACTGGATGAACGAATATACAACCTATGAAGAAGCCGCAGACGCAATCAAAACGAATTTCGTGCTCGGGGGTCATAAAGCGTTTTATATGAGGAAAGCAATGAAACGAGTTCATCTTGCTATTATTTCTGAACTCAACATGCACATGCTGGGTAGGTGGGGAATAGATACTTATGAATCTGTCGGGGAAGCATTTGCAGAAAAAAAAGATAAGGTTAAAATAGGTATAGTTAAAAAAGGATTAGATACATTATTAATCCCAATGGCAAAAACAGATAAAGGTGAAAAAAAGATAAATGGCAACAATTAATCTTTCAAAACAGAAAAGGATGGCAGCACAAGTGTTAAAAGTTGGCGAGGGGAGAATATGGATAGACCCCGAAACCTCTGAGGATATAGCAGAGGCAATAACAAGAGGCAATATTCGGGGGTTAATAGAAGATGGTATCATAAAAAAGAAGCAGAAGAAGGGTGTGAGTAGGGGAAGGGCAAGAGAGCAAGCAATGAAAAAAGCACTTGGTCATAGAAAGGGGCAAGGTTCTAGAAAAGGTGCAAAAGGCGCGAGAAGAGGTAAGAAGAAATTATGGATTACTAAGATTAGAGCTTTACGTAGAAGATTAAAAGAGGTTAGGGATGAAGGCTATGTTGACAAAACTACTTATCGGATGTTATATAATAAAGCAAAAGGAGGCGAATTTAGAAGTCTCGCACATCTGAATGATTTTATAAACACTAAAATCCTGCTAGAAGAGAAAGAGGCGAAGAGAATAGAATAGAATGACGAAGAGAATAAGTGGAAGTGGTCCAACATACAGGGTTCAGTTTAGAAGACGGCGAGAAGGTAAGACGGACTATCAAAAAAGGTTAAAGCTATTGCTCAGCAGGAAGCCAAGGGTAGTAGTGAGAAAAAGCAATAAATACGTTAGAATGCAATTGGTTTTGGATGATACATTCGGCGATAATACATTGGTCTCTGCTATATCTTCTGAACTTAAAGGATATGAATATGGATATGAGGGAGGTAAGTGCAACATACCAGCAGCTTATCTAACGGGGCTATTATTTGGTAGGAAAGCAAAAGAAGCAGGGTTTGACGAAGCTATCCTTGATATCGGATTGCATACTACCCTTCATGGTTCTAAAGTATATGCTGCTTTAAAAGGCGCTATTGATTCAGGAATGTCGCTACCGCACGACTCCGCTGTTTTCCCATCTAAGGAACGCATAAGGGGAGAACATATTGCAAAGTTGTTGCAAGAACCTGCTATCTTGGATAATTTCGAGATTGTAAAAGAGAAGATAATGAGTGAGAAGAAGAAAGAAGGAAAGGAGACAGCATGACGGGGAAAAAGGGTAGAGGGTTTAAGAAAGAGGAAGAGACTTGGATGCCGGCAACAAGATTGGGTATGCTGGTCCAAGAAGGGGAGATAAAAAGTATAGAAGAAGCTCTTCGGTCAAGATATCCATTAAAAGAACATCAAATTGTGGAATTTCTTCTTCCCGACCTTTCAGAGGAGGTTCTGGATATAAACATGGTACAAAGGATGACCGATTCAGGAAGAAGAGTAAAGTTCAGGATATGCGTGGTTATTGGGAATAGAGATGGGTATCTTGGCATAGGATTGGGAAAAGATATGCTCATCCGCAACGGTATCACAAAGGCGATAACATCTGCTGAATTGAACCTGACTTATATTGAGAGAGGATGTGGCTCGTGGGAATGCAACTGTAACGAGAAACATTCTTTGCCTTTCACGGTAACAGGAAAATCCGGAGGTGTCGAAATAACTTTGAAGTCCGCCCCGAAAGGTCTTGGTTTCGCAGTCGGCGATATACCAAAGAAGGTATTGGAGTTCGCAGGAGTTGAGGATTGTTGGGCAAAAACAAAAGGTCAAACACGAACTACATTTAACCTCGCAATGGCGACTTATAATGCATTAAGAAAAACGGGTACAATGAAAACTTTTTAGACTTTTTTAGTACTGGTTCTTTCTTTAGAAAGAAAGTGTTATGGAATCAATAATAAAGCTAAGGGGAAGCGTAGGAATAAGACCAGAGATAAAACATACGTTAAGGCTTCTTCGATTACATAAGGTGAACCACTGTGTCGTGGTGGAAGAGAATGCTTATTATGCAGGGATGATAAACAAAGTGAAGGATTACGTTGCATGGGGTGAAATTTCAGAGGATATGGTTGAGGAGTTATTGGAAAATAGAGGTAGTTTAGAAGGAGGTAAAAGATTGACCGAGCAGTATTTATGTGATAATACTCCTTTCGGCTCGATAAAAGAACTCGCTCATGTTTTGTATGCCGGTGAAGTAGGACTAAATGATTTGAGGGAATACAAGATCAAGCCTGTTTTTAGGTTGCATCCGCCAAGAAAAGGGCATAGAGGTATAAAACGAACCGTTAAGCAAGGCGGCGAACTCGGCTATCACGGTGATAAGATAAATGAGTTGTTGCATAAGATGAGGTGAATTTTTTAAAAATCAGCTTAGATTGCCTTATATATAAAATTAACAGTATCTCCGAAAGAAGAAGGTAGCCATGCATGATAAGATAAATCGGAAAAGCGAAGGTTTTAAATAGTGAGATATCTAAGGGATATCCTATGAAGAAAGTTCCAATCCAAGCTCAGACCCACCTTGAGCTTGACGGGATCCAAGGATTCATTATCCGAAAGGTAACGAAATTCGGGAACAGCGCCAAGGTCGATTGTCCCAAGGAATATCTTGGTCGCACCGTCTATCTGGTGATCGTATAACGCTAAATCGAGATAAGATATTCCGAACGATAACGACCCTCGATACCTTCGTTAATCATTGCCTGAATCTGAAACCAAAGGGGCCGCTCCTTTCAGGCTGTGATGGGGAAGTTCAAGTTCCTCTCCTGCGCTTTGGTGAGTTCAGATATCCCTCAGAGGATCCCTCTCATCTCGATACCGATCCATTTAGGGGTTCTAGTTTAAGCGGTCTTTCATAGTCATAAGACTACCTCCACCTGAGGCTTCATCGTATCATACGGTTTCCCTCTCGAGTTCATCGGGAATCCTTCCATTCCGCCCCCGTCTGGTCGAACCCGCCCACAGCATCCCATTCACACCGTTTCCAGTATGACATCATCTACCGTAGGGGAGTCCCTCCATCTTTAGTCTTTTTTCTTTTCCTAAACCACTAATTGAACGCTGGGCTTATTGATATTGCCGACGCCTTATAGAGTGGTTATTTCGATCACTTATTATATTGATTTTTGTTATATAAAAAGCTTTTCTATACACTACTTAAAAACGAACTGTTACAAAGGTGTTGGGATTACGATACTTCCATACACCTAAAACCCCTTAAGACTATGAAAACTGGAACTGTTACAAAGGCACAATATGGCAACAGCGGTGTGCTTTTGCCTCTCTCTTCTCCAGCCGATGGTCAGATTGATCAAGCTCGTTCTCTTCGATCGCGGATACTACAGCAAAGAGCTCATGCTGACACTTTCAAAAACCGTTAATCGAAGTCTAAAGATATGAGAATCCGTTTTTTCTTCTATAAAGCAAATCCAATTTTCAATCTCTTCTGTCTATATTATTATAGAACCGAAGTGTAGACATAAGATAATAGGTGGGAGATATGAACATAAAAGATAATTACCCATGGAAAAAGTGGAGACACATAACTAAACTCGACCCGGACAAACATATCTCGCAAGCTAATTTGAAAATCATCGTAGAAAGCGGTACAGACGCAATAATGATCTCAGGCACACAAAACATTACTGACAAGAACGTATCCCTATTAATATCCAGGTTAAAAGATTACAAAATACCAAAAATATTAGAGCCTGCAACTCCCGAAGCCGTCATGTATGAGCACATAGATTATGTTTTTGTGCCTCTTGTCCTCAATTCCGGTGATTTAGATTGGATTGTAGGTAAACATGTGGGGTGGATAAAGAACGATACAATAAAATGGAATAAGGTTATACCTGAAGCGTATATCGTCTTGAATCCAGAATCCGCAGTTGCGGAACTGACAAAATCGAAGACCAACTTAACTTATGATGATGTCATCGCTTACGCACAATATGCAGAAAAATATCTTTGGCTTCCTATCATCTACATAGAATATAGTGGGGCTTATGGGGACCCCAGCATGATGAAGAAACTAAGCGAGTCACTAACCGAGGCATCTTTGTTCTACGGCGGTGGGATTGACTCGAAGGAAAAAGCGACTGAGATGAAGAAATATGCTGATGTCATTGTGGTTGGGAACGTAGTGTACACCAATATGGGTATGTTTCTGGAAACTACCTATTAAATTTTAACATTCCAGTGGAAATAGGGGGGTGTCCCCCTCGTCAAAATACCCCTCCACTCACCGCTTCAGGTAATATCTTTAACAGATGCCCCTCATACTCGGATTTTTCAATCTCACAAATTTCAGAAAGCTTTCTCTTCCCTACCTCTATATCTCTCACCCTCTCCTCGTCCTCCTCTTCTATTTTCACTCGCAAACCATCTAAATGTAGCACAAGTGGGAATTCCTCTCCTGCTTTTGGTGGCAGAGTCATCTCTATCATCTCTTTTATGAATAGAGGAGAAGCAGCCAAGGGGTCTTCTTCTATCTCTTCCCTGCGCTCATCCAGAACCGAGCTAAACGCCGCTGTCATCTCTTCTAATTTATCTATATCCCCTTTTCGATTCATCCTACGCGTCCTTCTTCCTATCCCTCCAATATAATGCGCCAGGTCAAGGTCCGGCGGGCCTCCAACTATGATATATGGCACATCTATCATTTCGCATAGCTTCTCCTTCTCCTCTATACACTCCTTAAAATTGCCGAACACAAAAACCGCAGCGTCACATTCATCTATTATCGCTTTTTCCTGCACGGTCATCTGTGCTATCCTCTTCCCCACTCCTCTTGCCAACCCCATCATATTGGTAATCGCTCCATTCCTGCGCAAAAACTCCGCTATGTCACACATAGGATAAACAGCGTGATGGCCACCAAGGGAAGGGACTACTACCATTATCTCCGTACCTGCTAATGGTAAGCCTTTCAGCTTACCTCCCAATTCCTTTGCTTTTGCTCTTATTCTCTGCTCTTCCCCCTCCGGGAATGCCAGATGCATCATCGTCTCCGTCTGCATTACCATTTCCTGTAATATAAATCCACCTATATCCTCTACGGTCTCTTTCAACTCATTGAACTTATATACTCCGCCCTTGAACATTACTATTTTATACATCATGTACCTCCTTTGCTTGAAGTCATCTCACTCATTACCTCTTTCGCTTTTTCCTTCCACTCCTCCGCTATTGGATTCTCAGAAGCGATAATGGTTATCCCCTCTGCGGAAGGCATTGGATACCGTACTCGTGCACCCTCTGGGATTATCCTGTCTATTCCATCAAATATCCTGGATGTCAAATCTTCTCTTGGGTCATAGACAATCAAATCACTAAGCTTCGCTATCTCCTCCTCCGTTAATTCTAACTCTATTATCAACCTGCTTATTTGTTTAACTCGCTCTCCATATCTATCCCACAGTAGAGCAAGCAATTTAGGTGCATATTTCTCATCCGTTATCCTTAACTTATTCCCTTCTCGTAGCGTTATATCCCATACCTTTACAGGGCTTGGCGCTCTGCCTATCACAACAGAAATAATAAAAACGTGTTCTGCAGCGTTGCAATACATGTGTACCGAGTCTATGTTACTCGTTAATCCTGTATCCCTGAACATATCATCGCAAACTCTCTCATAGCTCCTATTTGCAAACTCATCTCCCCCTTCTACTTTTTCCTCCATATCAAATCCCTCCTTTCTGCCTCTTCACCCTCTTGCCATATACGCATCCATGACCCTGAACCCCGCCTATTGGGTTCTTAGGCGTTCCAAATTGGTGCATACACCTGCCAAGAACAGCAGCACCCCTCGCCAGTGCGTCATCCGCAAATATCACTTCCGCATCCATTTTCCTTCCAAATAATTCGCTTAGTTTTTCCAGTATTACCTCGGGCTTTTTCCCCGTTATCCCTGCTCTACCCGTTATTCCTATCTTTGTATTATGAAATAATAAACCTTCTTCTTTTGCTGCCCTTACTAATCCCTCCACTACATACGCCGATAACTCATCTATTACTGGTATAAGATAATGCTTCCCCTCCTCTTTCGCAAGTTCAGCGCCGATATCTGCTATTTCAGGCAGCTCTGAGAGGTTATCCCCCGCATCTACTCCAAGTAATACAACACCACTTCTCTCCGCTGCTCCTACGTTTACCGGGACACTACCTACTCTGGAGCCACTTTTTACCTTTTCTACACGTAACAGTTTGAAAATGTTATCCGCGTATTCTTTCACCACCTCTCTCTTTATCCTCCCCTTCTCCTTTTGTAAATCAAGTACAGAGGGGTGCTCTACGTTCACAACTTTTGACACCACAGCATCAGGGATTGCACCAGCTAAACCACAAAAGCTACCTATAACGTGAGCGTATGGTAATCCATCATCGGTTATACGGCCTGCGAGCGTGGTGCCGAAATCCAAAGACAGCACAGGATTACGGTAATCAACATCAAGCCATTTAGCTGCTTCCTTAAGCCCAGCAGTTACAAGCTCGCCTTCCATTTCGTTCGCCACTACGGACTCCCCTGGCGGCGGGAGATTCCCGGCTACGGCACCGTCGAAAAAAGTTTTTCCCATTCTTGAATAGTTCCTCAGCTCTGGTGCGATATTTTCTACTGACATGGGAGAAATCATCTTCCTTGGTGGCATACCAGCGCTCATGCACCCTTTTGCTAATGCGTTTATTACCCCTCCCACCTCCTCTACTTTTGAGAAGCTCGCGGTTACACCAGTTGAGCGAAGGACGAAATGCAAATCAGGAACCGTTATGCCCGCGGATTTCGTGCATTCCTGCAACGTTCTTTTCACCAAGTCCCCAATGGATGCTTCGGAAAGGTCAACCAAACTTACCGTATGGCAGAAAGAATCGTGCTCGGAAACAGCCTCCCTGGTCATTTTAACTGTCTTATCGAGAATATACGTCTTTCCATCTTTCAAATCCGTAGCGGTTAATATAGACTTGGTGGTGCTGTTCCCAAGCTCAACACTTGCGGCGATAAAAATGGGTTTTAGCGTGTGGTCCCCTCTGGGAAAGCGTAAAAACAAATCCGAGTAACTGACCCGCTGCGCTTTAAGCAATCTTGGATGATGCCTCCTCTTAAATATCCTCATCCTCATTCTTCCTTTTCCCTTTTTATAACTGTTATGTTATAATAAGGATAAAAGCATCACCGATTAAAATATCTTTGTTACCCATTTAGGTTATAGCTCCCACTCAAAACAGAAGTTATTTGTATTTCCTCTTCCTGCTTATAATTTTTCCTGCACGAGAAAATAGAAAACTTTATAAAGAGCTATTTACCAATTTATTCACATGCCAGTAATAAGTTTGTTTGCATGGATGTTGGTAATAGTGTCCTTAGCGTTCATTGCGTGCATGTTTGAGGACTTGGAGTCAGATATAGGGTCGCAGAGCAATCCGAACTCGCAGATTCAACTGGCACCTGAGATGGGGTATATACACAGATACTTCAACAAAGCGATATCAGGTGAGGGGCTGTCTTATGCACTGGCGTGTACTATATCGGGGACAATAGCGTTGGTGCTGTTGTTAAGGTTGGAACCCACTTCCGGACCAAAAGCAGCGCTGTTAGCGATACCAGTGGGAGCGGCAGCAGGGTCGATTTTGTACATGATTCGCGCCTCTGTCTGTCATGTGGGGAGAGAAGCAGGGCAGAAAAGGTTTGAACAGCCTATTTACCTCGATGTCCTCTATGGACACTTAGTGCCTATCGCAACCCACAACTTCATAGTAGTGATATGCATTACGACGATTGCGTATATACAGAGCAACCTGGCACTGCTTTCTGGGATGGAAGCATCGGCAGCATCGGTGAGTAACCCATTCCCGCTTCCCCTGCTTTGTCTTATCTGGGGAATCACGGTCGGTGCAATCGGGTCTTCTACCGGGGATATTCACTACGGGGCTGAACGAGCGTTTCAGGATAAACCTTTTGGTGAGGGCAGACGAGTAGTATATCACGGGCAAATATGCAGGTATGGTGATTGCGGTGTAAGAACGTCAAAGGACGTAGTGGCTTTCTGTGCTAAATTCGGTGGTCCTGCTACGGGCTTGACCTTCGGGCTGATTGTTCTATTCGAGAACTGGAGGACGGTAATAGGAATGATGCTCGGCGGGTTGTCAGAGACCGAGTTGGTAAATCCAGACATAGCAGCGGGATACGGTATCGGAATAGGAATAGCAGTGGGAATAGTATTGATAGTGCTGAACACATGGCTTGTGAAATGGACAAGGAAGAAATACGGACCTTTTGTAGGGGAGTAGAGTAGAGCAAAAAAGAGGAAAAGAAAAAGAGGGAGAGAGAAAAAAAATGGATCCAATAACTTTGCTGATAATATTGGTATGCATAATAATAGGAGGAATGCTGGGGTCGCTGGGAGTTCATCTACTACCGGTGGGAGGAGCGCCAGCAGCGATGGCTACCGCAACGGGAATTGCAACAGGGTGTGTAATGCTAATGACCGGCTCAGCAATGACGGGCTTGTTCACCGCGTCAACGGTAGCGGCGTTTTGGGATTCAAATCCAAGCGTGCTGCTTGTTTCCCTGTCTGGTGGCGTAGGTGCGATGTTGATGATAGGCTTCTCGATGTTCATCGCAAACCTCTTATATATCTTTGGAGTAGGTGTCGTGCCAGTATCTGGTCAGGTAGCAGTGGACCCGATAACAAAGGAGCCGCAGACTGAATACATGACACCACGAACCAGTGGTCACGGAGTTCCAAGTGTAGCTTACTACTCAGGTATGGTAGGAGGACTTACAGGGGGATTCGGCGGTGCGCTCATATACGTTATATTGCTATCAGGGGAATACGCTGGTTTTTCAGCCGCCACCGCAGCGATCGTAGCTTTGGGAATATTCATAGCTAACGCGATTATGGCAGCTTATAACATTGGGGGGACCATAGAAGGGTTCCACGACCCGAAGTTCAAAGAGCGCATTGTTACAGGGCTCACTTGTGCTTTCATTGTTTCTTTGATGTGCGGAATACTTGTATTGATAACTATAGAAACCGGTGCATTAGGAGGTGTGATGTAAGGAATGGGAAAAGAAGAGAAGAAGCCGAAAGAGAAGCCAACACTTAGTTTTGATTATTTCAATGAGACAAGATTGGGTGTGCTCGCACTTGTCGTTGGAGTTATAATAGCGATTGTACCATTTTCGGCTTCCTTACCAGCGGTCGTGAAAGGGATAGGCGCTATGGTTGTCATCCTTTGGGGTGCAGATTCCGTGCGTAAAACGGCAGGACACGGATTGGGAACAGGCGTTCCGTCTATCGGCGTGCTTGCAGTAGGATTTGGACTCGTGGGTGCGACCACAGGAATGGCGATTGGCTCAGCCGCTTATGACAAGGTCGGTCCAATAGGTATATTAGGCGTTTTAGCTGGTGTAGCCCTTATGGCTGTCGTTGGTTATGTGACTGGTGTGCTTGCAAACAGCGATAAGTTCATAGGGATGAAAATACCAGGCCTGGAGCGAGGAATGGCGGAGTTAGCTATGGCAGGAACACTGGCGATAATACTGGAATGCTCTATCGTTGCAGGGACGTGGCACCTCGATGACGTGATAGTAAGTGATAACTCAATCTCACCCGTAGCTTTTATCGCAGTTATATTCATTATGGTCGGGTTTGGAATGCTGCAACCCTTAAACTCATCCATGGGTGCTGATGAGAGAAGAGGGAGAACCTTACTCATGGCTATCGAGATTGGAGGCATAAACTGTGTCATCCTTGGTGTGGTCACAGTGATGAGTTTGGGTGTAGTTCAGGGAGCATTGCTGATTATGCTCGGTGCAATTGTATGGGTCATCTTTTACAGAGCATACGTAAAAGCGTGTCTGGAAGAGTCATACGAAGTTGTGGGCACAGGTCTGATAAAAACATTAGGAGGCTAAAGAGAGAGGAAAAAATGGTAGTACTAATAGAGGAGAAATACGGGCTTGTTTTGGATGATACCACATTTAGGGTAGGAGAAGCCAAACCTGGTGTGTATAAAGTATGTCTGGGGCCCCTGGAGGATCAGTTGAATGTCTTAGAGAGTTCAGTAGATGAACTTTTTGATATTCTTACACCAACCACTTCCTATAAAATGGCACAACCTAATCGAGAGGGAGCAACGAATACAGCGGGATTCATCACGATGTTAATGATCGGACTAATGTTTGGGATATTAGCAATAGCGATTGTATTGTTATTGTATGGGATAGGATTAGGGGGTGCATGAGTAAAAATGGCAGAGAAAAAAGAACCGATAGAGGGATGGCCCGTTGCGACAGGTGATTATGAAGTAGGCGAGCCAAAAAACCCAGTAGCGGTATCTTCCGCGGGGGGACATTTTAAAGACGATGCAATAGCAACCCTCCTCGGTGCGGGTGTAGCGATAGTAGGGGGCGATAAGACAGAGAACATCGGACTGGAGAAACAAATAGTGAATATAATCAGCAATCCAAACATAAGGTTCTATATACTTACAGGACCTGAAGTTCCAGGGCATAAATGTAGTGCTTCGTTGAAGGCACTGCATGCAGGAGGTGTGGACACGGAATCGCATAAGATAGTAGAGTCGCCGGGAGCAATACCTTTCATCGAGAATGCACCGCACGAAGCAGTCGAACGATTCAGACAACAGGTGGAACTGATTGACATGATCGGCAACAACGACGTGGGAGAGATAAAAGCGAAGGTAGAGGAGTGCGTGTCAAAGGACCCGGGTGCTTTTCCTGAAGACCCGATGTTAGTGAAGGTGGAAGCAGAGGAAGAGGCAGCAGCAGAGATAGAACTTCCTTTAGCCTCGCCTGCTGACCCTTTTATGGACGTAGTGAATGATTCAGTGGAAGCTATAAGATACAAATCTCAGGTGTTAGCAAGGGACTATAAATTGTCAATGGCAATCTCAAAGAATTCACTCTTTGGGATAATATCAGGCTTATTACTTGCTTTTGTCATCCTTCTACCGTTTATATATTGGGCTTTAACGGGGGTGATATAATATAAAATGCCACCACAAAAAGTAGTGCAACAAACACCTGAAACATCGGTAATAACCGCGAGGATAGAAGACCTGAAGAAACAGGTGACCATCATAGGGAAAGATTCGAGATTCGCCGCAGGACTCTGGGTAGGTTTTATAAAAGGGATTGCTTTAGGCGTTTTAGTAAGCATGGTGCTTGCGGGCTTGAAAGTCGTGTTGCTATGAGTGTATGATATAAACGTAAAAAGAAAAGAGGGAAAGAATAATGGCAGAGGCAGAAGAGGAAAAAGAAGGAGAAGGAGAAAAAAAAGAGGAAACAAAAGGAGGAGAAGTGGGGGAAATGGAAGAGGAATTGAAGGAGTTAGTTATTCCTACTCCCATTGCACTCACACCACCAGAGCATACGAAGTTGCTGGACAGATTAAAAGTAATGGATGAGAAAGTGGAGTTTGTAGCTGGGGAGTTCGCGCAAAAACAGGGAGAGAAGTTAGGATTTGCAATAGGGACTTTGTATGGCGTGGTGATAGGGATACTAATGTACATTGTTCTAATTGTAATTTAAGATAGGAGAAAGAAAGGAGGCGAGAGGTAAAAATGTTTTTATTTGATAGGAAACAGACGATATTTGAAGTAGGAGGAGTGAAGTTTGGAGGACAGCCAGGAGAAACAGCAACGGTTCTCATAGGTACGATATTCTACGCAAAGCACAGCATTGTTGAGGACGCGGAGAAAGGGATATTTGATGAGAAAAAAGCGGAGGAACTGCTAAAGAAGCAGGAGGAGATGTCTGATATAACCGGCAACCCGGCAGTTATGCAGATATTCTCTGAATCAGAAGAGTCAATGATAAAAGAGATAGAGTGGTGCACTGAAGTAAGCGATATTCCTTTCCTCATTGATTCTACGGTTGCAGAGGCGAAGATAGCGGGTGCTAAATATTGCTCAGAGGTGGGATTGGAAGAGAAAGCGGTATATAATTCGATAAATATGGCGATAGACAACAAAGAGTACGATGCAATTAAGGATTCGAAATTAAGCTCAGCGATTCTACTGGCTTTCAATCCAAAAGACACCACGGTAGCGGGCAGAATCGACTTTTTGGAGACAGGAGCGGGTTCTATTAAGATAAGGGGTGTTGAGAAAGGTGTATTGGAGACAGGCAAGGAATGCGGGATAACAAGACCTTTGATTGACCCCGCTACGATGCCCCTAGGTGCAGGTGCTGGCTCTACCTGTATGTGTGCACTTGCGTTCAAGTCGAAATGGGGCTTGCCCTGTGGATTAGGGATACACAATGCACCTTCTGCATGGTCGTGGCTAAGGACTTACAGGAAGGAGCATTCTGAACATCCGAAGAAAGGTGTCTGGATAGGACCGGGAGGAGAGGCGTATCACATGTGTGATGTAGGTTCAAATGTCATTCCCGCTCTCTTGGGTAATGATTTCATCATGTACGGTCCAATCGAGAATGCACCCACGGTATTTCCGATGATAGGGATGATAGACATGATTGTGGGGGAGGCGGCGCAAATAGAACATGAGCTCGAACTTCAGGAGCCGCATCCATATCTGACGATGTCGGAGTAGGGGGTTTAGGTTATGAGATTTAAACATTTTGTTTCAAACCTCTTCGTATGATGCTATCAAATCCGCATCGCACCGGGTGTAACCCTACACCCTCTATCCCGTCCGCTTCTGCTTTCGCAAAGGCTTTCAGGACTGCTTTTCCTCGTTCTTCTTCACGATATCGGCTACATGTGCTTCGGCTCCTTTTAAAAGCCGGCTTGCCAACACAAACATAATATATAAAGTTAGGTTAAGCATAGAGAGAGGGAAAATGAACGAGAACGAATACATAAGGCATTTCACTGAACTCGTGGAGATGGAACGAGAAGAACAGATGAGACTGCATGAAGAGGAGATGAGAAGATTGAGTGGCAGAGAGAGGGAGGAGAAGGGTAGAGCTTTTATGCGGATGAAAGGGAAATCTCATGGCTTGGGATTGGGCGGGAAGCACTTAGTGCGGTTTAGAAAACAGAACAAGAACAGGAGCAGCGAGACACTACCGGATAGCGAAATAGGAGTTGGGGACCTCGTTTTGGTAAGTAAAGCGAATCCCTGGGACGAGGATAACCCTACGGGGACGATTGCTGAGAAAACTTCATATTCCATTACGGTTGCTTTTGATGAAGCGCCGCCGGGATTTGTTTTCCGTAAGGACCTTAGAATTGACCTTTTTGTAAATGACATCACGTTTCAGAGGATGATTGAGACATTAAAGAATTTTAAACGACTGCCGAAGAGGCGAAAGGATAAATTGCTTGGTAATGCGGCACCGGATTTTGAGGAAATAAGAGAAACGGAATTTTTTAACGCTGAACTAAATAATAGTCAACAGGAAGCGGTTTTGAGGAGTTTAGCGGCACGAGACTTTTCCCTTATTCACGGACCGCCGGGAACTGGGAAGACGGTAACATGCGTAGAGATTATCGCACAACTTGTAAAGCATGGGTGCGAGCATGAGAGAAGCTATAAGATTTTAGCTGCGGCAGACTCTAATGTTGCGGTGGATAATTTGGTCGAGCGATTGGATAAAATAGGTGTGAACGTGGTGCGAATAGGACATCCTGCACGTGTAATCCCTTCTTTAAGGAAAAGAAGCCTTGATTATTTGGTTCAGGAAGAGCCGGAATATATAAAGGCGCAGGAGCTCAGAGAGAAAGCTTATGAGATAAAAGAACGCATGAAAAGTTTTATCGTGCCGGAAATGCGATGGAGAAGGGGTTTAAGTGACGAAACGATAACGAAGCTTGCAAGAGAAGATAGAACAATACGAGGAATACCAAAGCATAAAATAAAAGGGATGCGGAAATGGCTTGATTTGAAGCACGAAATAGATAAGTTATTCGGCGATGCGAGGGAACTGGAAGAGAAGACGGTAAAAAGGATTATCCATAAAGCGGATGTAATTTGCGCAACGAACAGCACAGTGGGTTCCGAGATACTCAAAAGTGCGAAATTCGATTTCGCGGTTATTGACGAAGCAACGCAGTCTACTGAACCTTCTTCTTTAATATCCGTGCTCAAAACGAAGAGATTTGTCATGGCTGGTGACCACAAGCAGCTTCCACCTACTATTCTGAATAAGGATGCAGCAAGGGGAAAACTGAGCAAGAGCTTGTTTGAACGGCTTCTGGAGATACACGGTGATAGAATAAGAGTTATGCTTGACGTTCAGTATAGAATGAACGATGCGGTAGCAGAATTCCCAGGTAAGGAGTTTTATGACGGTAAGCTGAAGGCAGATGAAAGCGTGAAGAAACATAATCTTATGGATATACACCCTGAATCGAAATTTGTGAATGAAGATGTCAAACCGTTTTTGTTTATTGATACCGGTGGCAGCGAGACGTTTAAGGAGAGGACAAGAAGAGGGTCTACATCTAAGGAGAACGCAGGAGAAGCGAGATTAGTCGAGGGAATCGCGGAAAGGTTGTTAAGCCTGGGTGTAAAACCAGAGGATATTGCGATTATATCGCCTTATGATGACCAGGTTGCGCTTATTAGAAAAGAGCTCCGTGTGGAAGGGTTGGAGATAAAGACGGTGGATGGATTTCAGGGTAGGGAGAAAGAGGTTGTGATTGTGTCGTTTGTGAGGTGTAATAAATCGAGAGAGATTGGATTTCTACGCGATTTGAGGAGGCTTAATGTGTCTATAACAAGAGCGAAAAGGAAATTGGTTTTAATCGGGGATTCTCGTACGCTGGAATGTGAAGGATGCTATAAAAGGCTTGTTGAGCAGGCGAAGGAAAGAGGAGGTTATAAAGGTTATAAAAGAGTGGTTGGTGATGAGGGATAGTTTATACGCCTTAGCTCGTTTTAACTTTATAAGCCAAGGAAAAGCTGGAAGCCCTATGCGTAAGCGTGGGAGGACGTCACCCAAAGAAGAAATATTGCATCAAATCTTGTGCTCGTGCATCCAACACGCCTAAACCACCCTTCCTTGCGGACGTTTCATCAAAACCACCTTCCTTCCCTCCTTCCTCTTTGCTTTGAGCCCGGGCTTTTGAATAATATATTGCAAAAGGCACCGGCTCTTTTATGTGCGTCTTCAACGATACCGGCGTGTAGTGGTCAGGCATGACTAATATTTTGTAGCCCTCGTCAGTATCGGCAAATTCATCCTCTAACCCTCTCAATACCTTACCCACCACCAACGCATCGAAATCCTCTATCGCTCTCACTTTCAGGTCAATATCGCCTAAATGCCCCGCCTCATCCGGCGCTTCTACATGAACCAGAACAAAATCGTGCTCCTTCAAACTGCGTAACGCATATTCCGCCTTGCCTGCGTAATTCGTGTCAATATATCCCGTAGCGCCGGGCACATCTATCACATCCAAGTCCATGCACCTCCCCACACCTTTTACAAGATAAACACCTGAAATCACCGAACCGTTTACTCCATACATCTCACTGAACGCAGGCATTGAGGGCTTTCTACCACCGCTCCAGAGCCATACCCTATTCGCCTTGTTTTTGTTCTCCGCCATCCTTTTAACATTTATTTCATGCTTTTCCAATATTTCTCTCGAAGCAAGCACGATATTCCGCAATATCGCTTCTTTCGGCAGCTCATCCTCTACTCGTGCACCAATTATATCATGCGGAGGTGCACCCCCAATTTCTTCCCTTCTCTCAAACTCGTAATCTTTAGCTTTGAATTCAGATTTGAGAACCAGAACATTCCGATAACTCATTCCCGGGTAAAATTTGATTTGCCACCCTTCCTCTTGTCCTACCCCTTCTACCCGTAACTCTTCATTAAGCGCTTTTATTAATCCTTCCGCCTCATCGTTTGTTATATGCCCGCCACTATAATCCGCTACCTCCCCCTCATTCACCGTTATAAAATTGCATCTAAACGCTATATCCTCGTTATTAAGGGGAACATTCATTCCTTCTGCTTCTAACGGACCCCTTCCAGTGTAATATTTCGCGGGATCGTACCCAATAATGGAGAGGGTAGCAATGTCACTCCCTGCAGCCATTCCTTCAGGTATCGTTTTTACCACGCCACACATCCCCTCCACAGCGATAAAATCGAGATTCGGCGTGGATGCAATCTGTAAAGCTGTTTTGTTATCTCGCTCAGGAATAGGATAATCTGCCATCCCATCTCCTATTAAAATTACGTATTTCATTCCTTTATTAAGAAAATCAAATTATATTTAAACTATATAACTCTTTTATTATAATGAAGGTAAGAACTGATGGAGACAGATATACCACTGAGGGATGTAATGGTGCATGAGGTAGTGCAAGGGGATAGGGAGCTAAACGTGATGGAAGCGGCGAAGCTGATGAAGAAATACGGTGTAGATAGCATTGTGGTGCTTAATAATGGAGAGCCAGTGGGAATGGTTACACAAGGGGATATGATTAGCGAGCTTGTAAGTAAGGACACAACGCCAAGCACAGTGAAATTGAAGGACATAATGACTATACCCTTGATAACTGCGTCTCCTAATGATCGTCTGTCGAGCATAGCGAAGAGGATGGCGACGGAGAGGATAAGAAGGATACCAATAATAGAAGAAGGCAAGTTGATGGGCATAGTGGCAGATGTGGATATACTATCGGTTTCCTCGGAGATGAACTCGATATTGACGGAATTAATAGAGATGAACGTGGAAAGAGAGATACTGGGGCGAGGGAATGAAGGAGAAGGCATGGGACAGGGTATATGTGAAAAATGCGGAAGCTTCTCAAATGACCTGGTATTGAAAGACGGGCTGATGATGTGTGAGACTTGCAAAGAAGAAACGGAAAGAGAAGTTGAATGAACTCCCGCTAACCCCTGATTCCTTCCAATAATACAGAGAACACGGCTTCAGCTTCTGGCAGGTTAGGCGAATCAACTAACCTTGCTATTCTCTTCTCACCTTTCGACTTTCGCAGGTATAATCTAAAAGTAGCGTTATGTCCCACTATATGACCACCTATGGCTCTTGTAGGGTCACCGAAGAAGGCATCCGGTCTCACCATCACCTGATTGGTTATCATCACCACTGCGTTATTCAGGTCTGCAAACTTGAGAGCACCGTGTAGATGTATGTTTATCTTCTGCTGTCGGTCTGCCAGCGTTCCCCGTCCTACATATTCACTTCTGAAATGTGCCGTCGCGGAGTCTATTATCATTAACCGCACTGGCTTTTCGGTATCTTTCAGGCCATCTGCAATCTCTTTCGCCTTCTCTACCAGTAATATCTGGTGATTTGAGTTATAAGCACGTGCAACGTGTATATTTTTAAGAACGTCTTCGTAATCAAGCTCAGCACCCTCAGCCATGCCTTTTATTCTTTCTGGTCTAAACGTGTTCTCGGTATCTATCATTATTACCGAGCCGTTTAAACCTCCCTTTTCCGGTGGCAACTGCACGTTTACTGCGAGCTGGTGTGCTATTTGTGTCTTCCCGCTGCCGAATTCACCATAAAACTCAGTCATCGCTTGCGTCTCGAGACCACCACCTAATAAATTATTGAAAGATTCGGACCCCGTAGTTAGCTTGCCTATTCCCTGTCGCCTTTCCAATATTTTATCACCGGTCTCAAACCCGCCGATGTCGGCAGTTTCCCTCGCGGCGTTTATTATCTTCGCTGCCGTCGCTTCTCCTATCTCAGCAGTTGCCACCAATTCTGCTGGGGACGCTACTGCTATCGCTTCTAACGTATTCAAACCCGCTTCACGTAATTTCTCCGCTATTGCAGGTCCAACACCGGGTAACTCCTCTAATTCCACTTTCTCTCTTCACCTTCTATCGCGTATCGCACAATAATTATATTAATTGTATACATCTATTAACTTATACTCCAAGAAGTCTCCCTCCGAGAGGTGGGAGATGAATTGAGTTTTTATATTACTAAAACATATTCTTATATATCTTACAAGGCTGAGAGAGCTGGTAAGAAAAGCAGGGAGGGGCGACCCCGGCGCGCCTGTGGAGATCAAGACCTCCGTAACCCGAAAGGGGATCGAGTCTGGTTGAAGAAGCAGGAACCTCTCAGCAGCTTCCAGCAAAACGCACTCTAAACCAGAGGGGATGTGGATGTATCATGAAGGAACAGTTGGAAGCTCCCTCCGTAAGGGGGGAGAGGACGTCACTCTGTTACTTAAAATCATAATACAAACACCAGTACCACCACTACCGAGCCGAATTTCTCCTCTTCTACCTCTACGGATTGCACTTCTAACTTCTTTTCAACAATTTTCTTATCACGTGTGTCAGCCATTTTATATAACTTCTCTCTTATCTTCTCCTTCAGATATTCTCTTGAATAATGCCCATGGTGCTCGCAGATGATACCGAAGTCTCTTTGCTCTTCTCCTTTTTTCTTATCTTTTCCTATCCCACCATATCCTATACCTGCGCCAATGACCTCGCCTGCTTTACCATCTGCTCTTGACATCACACAATAGGTTATCTCTCCGGGTATTAGCGTCACTTCGCTTTGCTCTATTTCTATTGCTTTCGCGGGGAGTATGGAAGAAACCTCTACCAGATCGCATTCGCCTATCCCAGCATCGCAAAGAGCGAGGTCAAAAGCATTAGCTTGCTCAAAGTTCATTCCCACACCGGAAGTAACGAAAAATGCCCTGGGTATCTGTTTCTCTTTCCCCATTTCTTATCTCCTATCGCCTATTGCTTATTTATTGTCTATCGCCTATACAATATAAGTGAGTCGTAATGGAATGAATAAGAACGAATATAAAGAGGGACGAGAAGGAGAACGTGTCATAGAAGTTAGCGTGGAAGACGAGATGAAGAGCTCGTATATAGACTATGCGATGAGCGTGGTTGTAGGAAGAGCTCTTCCGGATGCACGTGATGGGCTAAAACCGGTGCATCGCCGCATATTATACGGAATGCACGAACTTGGCGTCAGACACGATAGACCGCATAAGAAATCAGCGAGGATAGTAGGAGACGTCATGGGAAAATACCATCCTCATGGTGATGTTGCTGTTTACGATACGATGGTGCGAATGGCGCAGGATTTCTCTTACCGATACCCTCTGATAAATGGTCAAGGTAATTTCGGCAGCGTTGATGGCGATTCTGCTGCCGCGATGCGATATACAGAAGCGAGGCTCTTGAAAATATCCGAGGAGCTGTTGGTTGACCTTGAAAAAGACACAGTTGAATGGAGCCCTAATTTTGATAATACCTTAAAGGAACCGCAAATTTTACCCGCAAAACTCCCTAATTTGTTGATAAATGGCTCTTCCGGTATCGCTGTTGGAATGGCTACTAACATACCACCACATAATTTAGTAGAAGTGGTGGATGGGATAATAAAAGTAATAGACGAGCCAGAAGTGAGCATAGGGGAGCTGACACAGATAATAAAAGCACCTGATTTTCCCACGGGCGGCATCATTTTTGGCTATGAGGGCATAAAACAAGCGTATGAAACTGGGAGGGGCAGCATAAAGCTAAGAGCAAAAACAGAGATAGAAAGCAAGGCTAAGAGGGAAAGAATAGTCATAAAGGAAATACCATACCAGGTAAACAAAAGCAAACTGGTAGAAGAGATAGCGGAATTTGCAAAAAAATATAGGGTAGAGAATATTAGCGGGTTACGAGACGAATCGGACCGCAAAGGAATGCGGATTGTGGTAGAATTAAAATCCGGCGCTAATGCCTCTATCGTTTTAAACCGGCTCTATAAGCACACACAATTGGGAACCACCTTTGGTGTAATCAATCTCGCTCTGGTGAACGGCGAACCAAGAGTATTAACGCTGAAGGAGCTCATCGAGTGTTACGTAAAGCACAGGAAAGAAGTAACGATTAGAAGGCTGCAATATAAATTAGAGCGTGCAGAGCACAGAAGACACATATTGGAGGGATTGATCATCGCAATATCGCATATTGACGAGGTAATAAGGTTAATAAAAGCATCAAGCGATAGTAAAACCGCAAAAACCGCACTTATTGACAGATTTGAACTGAGCGAGGAGCAGGCGAAAGAGATACTGGGAATGAAACTCTCACAATTGAGTGCTTTGGAGCGTGACAAAATAGAGCAAGAGCGAGCAGACTTAGAGACGAAAATAAAATGGTTAAAGGAGGTTTTAGCATCCGAAGCTCGAATATTTGACATCATAAAAGAAGAACTGATGGACCTGAAGGAGAAGTATGGAGATGCGAGAAGGACAGAAATAGAGGAAATGGTGACGTTAAGCGAGCAGGATTTTATAGAAGAGGAAGAAGTAATCCTATTTTTTACGCAGCGAGATTATGTGAAGCGATTACCTGCAAACATTTTTAAGCTGCAACGGAGAGGAGGAAAAGGAATAGCAGTGATAGGGAAGAAAGAAGGCGATACTATCGTCAGTTTCACACGCGCTTCCACAAGGGAACGCCTCATCCTTTTTACAGAATCCGGTAGAGCATATCAGGTGAGAACATACGTAATTCCTTCAAGCAGCCGGCATGCAAAAGGGAAACCAATGGTGAATATCCCGGGTTTTGACTTAAGCCCTTACAGGGCTTGCGGAGCCGTGGGGCAGAGCCCTACAAACCGGAGAGAAGTGGAAGAAGGAGAAGAAAAAGAAAAAGAAAAAATCGCTTCCTTAATTCCCATTCCCGAGGACTTGGATAGGGATATAGCTGCGGGAACGAAAACAGAGGATTCCTTTATCGTTTTTGCTACCAGGCGAGGCGTAGTAAAAAGAAGTGCACTCGTTAATCTGAAGTCCATACGCATCACAGGAATCGTTGCCGTTAAGGTTGACAGGCGCAAGGGCGATTCGTTAGCTGACGTGGCTCTAATAAAAGAAGTCGCTGGCGGGAAAAATGGTATAATTATAAGCTCGAAAAATGGAAAAGCGATATTGTTCCACGAGGAGGAATTGCGTGAAATGGGCAGATATGCAGCAGGAGTAAGGGGAATGAGATTGGAAAAGGGTGATGAGATAGCAAGTATTAATGCTGTTACTTTGGATTCGGGTAAATCAAAAGAAATAAAAAGGCTCGTTACGATAACAGAAAACGGTTATGGAAAAAGAACGAGGTTGGATGCATATAGGGAAACGCACAGGGGTGGTAAAGGCGTGATTAGCATTAGAGTTGGAGAAAGAAACGGTAAAGTAGTGTGCTTAAAACAGGTAAAGAATGCCGATGAACTGATGATTTCTACTTCTGATGGGATGGTGACGAGAATTTCCGCACGAAACATCCCCACACAGGGTAGAAGCACGCATGGTGTGAGGTTATTAAATGTAGGGAATGGTGAGAAAGTGGTGGGTGTGGATGAGGTTTAGTAAAAAAATCACAACACTCTTTTATTTTGTCCAGATATTCTTTCCCTCTTTTTTGAATTTTATTTTTACCTCAAGAAATTCGCAATCCGCATCTCTACGAACTTAACGCGGAAACTCTTTACCTCTTTAACGGTTTTATCATCCAATTTTTTAGCTTCTCTTCGTTATGCTTTTTTTCCTCTTCACACTTTCGATAAATCCTCTTTGCTCTGCTATCTCCTTTGTCTTACCGGTAATGATTACTTCCTCTTCTTTTAACTCCGCTACTGTCTTACAACCAGTTAAGAACATTGCAACCTTTAATTCCTCGCCCATTTCCTTTATCTTCTCTATTACTTTATCAGCATTTGCATTTTTCAGTGCAGGTTTGAGGAAAGGCAAAGCAGCACTACACAGCTCAGCGCCTAAAGCCATGCTTTTTGCAATGTCAATACCATTTCTTATTCCACCAGTAGCAATTATCGGAATGGAAAAAGGAAGTACGTTGCACTCTATTGTGCTTTCCACTGTGGGGATGCCCCAGTCCCAACCAAAAAGCTTTCCTAAATGTTCGCCTAATTCATCTCCTTCTGCTTTTGCACGGTGTATCTCTGCTACTGCTAAACTCGTGCCTCCTAAACCTCCCACATCTATTGCAGACACACCAACCGCATGTAACTTCTTCGCAATCCCATAACTAATCCCCACTCCGGTTTCCTTTACAATCACCGGCTTCTTTATCGCCTCACATACCTCTTTTATCGAAGCTAAGCAACCCCTTGCATCTACGTTGCCTTCCGGCTGAATCGCCTCTTGTAAAAAGTTGAGATGTATTGCAATTGCATCTGCATCTATCATCTCTATAACTCGCTCAACCCCCTCTATTCCATATTCTTTCAACTGTGGAGCACCTAAGTTCGCATAGATGAACGAATTAGGTGCAACGTCGCGAACTACACGGAAAGAGTCCTCATGCTCGGTATCTTCCAACGCGGCTCTTTGAGAGCCAACGCCCATACCCACGCCAAGCGTTTCAGCAGCTTCTGCAAGCACTTCGTTTATTCTTTTTGTCTCCGGATGCCCCCCAGTCATCGAAGCAATTATTATGGGATAGTTAAGTGAAAAGCCTAAGAAATCCGTCTTCAATTCTATCTCCTCTTTGTCTATTTCCGGTAACGCAACATGAATAAGCATAACGTCTGCAAAGCAATTCTCGCTCACTTCTACTTCTTCTTCCGCGCAAATCATGAGTTGCTCTATTTTCCTTCTCGATGTTTGGTTCATTCCTTACCTTTCTAACAACAACATTATACTATACTATACTATATTATCTTTGGCAAAGCTTTTCTCTTTAAAGAAGGGTTTGTTTTAATTACGACGACCGATGTCTCCAATGTTAGCGCTAACACTTGACCTGCACGTGCACACGAATTACTCGCATGATGGACATGATTCAGTTGAAAAGATAATAAAGACTGCGATAGCGAAAAAGCTCGATGGTATTGCAATATGCGACCACGACACGATGGAAGGTTATTATGCTGCACGAAAATACGTTGCCGATAACGAGTTGAATTTGATTATTATTCCTGGTATAGAAGTAAAGACTTCTAAAGGTCATTTACTCGTGCTCGGGTTGGAACAAGGGATAGAGAGGGGCTTGTCGCCCGAGGAAACGATAAGAATAGCGCGAGAGAAAGATAAGGAGAAGAATGGCACAGTTGTAATTATCGCGCCTCATCCTTTCCATCCGTTCCGCCACAGCATTGGTGACCTTTGCGTGCATTCCGAGTTGGACATAGATGCAATAGAAATCTACAATTCCCGATATTTCTTCGGTGTGGCGAATGAAATAGCGAGTAGAAAGGTAGCTCGTAGAAGTATCACTGCGGTTGCAGGAAGCGATGCGCATTCTACGGAATGCGTTGGTCTTGCGACGGTTGAGGTTGAAGTAGAGGTTGAAACAGAAGCAGAGAAAAAATCAAAACAAAAGATGCAGGTGGAAGCGATATTGAGGAGGATAAAGGATGGGGAGGTGGGAATAAAGAGTTGTAAGAGAACACCTTTTTGGGTTTATTTCAAGCAATTTTTTCTCTAAATTCGGTGGCATCCCTGTTGTTTCATCTCCTTCTTCTCATTCTTTGAGCCGGTTACACCTTTTGAACTGGCAAAGGAAATCTTCAGTTTCCCCCGCGCTCACTTCATTCCACTCGAATAACGCTTTTTTATTCAGCGAGCCCTTTGCCACGTCTATTATCTTCAATATCCTCAACGTACAGGTATGGGTTCCAGTTTAAGTGGTCTTTCATAATCATAAGACCACCTCCACCTGAGGCTTCATCGTATCATATAGCGACCTCACGAGTTCATCGGTCGCCTTCCATTC
>JAGXOR010000079.1 GCA_023659785.1 Methanomicrobia archaeon LH_S13 | reverse complement strand
ATTCTATATTCATCATGAACCTCATCTCGATATTTGACCTCTCGCAGGCGGAAATAGAAGCGCTAATAGAAACGGCGATAGAGCTGAAAAAGGAGCGAAAAGAAGGCGTAAGAGCGAGGAATGACCTGAAAGATAAGACATTAGCGATGATTTTCGAGAAGCCTTCTACCCGCACTCGTATCTCATTTGAGGTTGCAATGCGTGAGTTAGGCGGGGACGTAATAAGTCTAAACTGGAACGAACTGCAGTTAGGACAGGGGGAAAGGATAGAAGAAACGGCAAAAGTGTTTTCCACTTACGTTGATGCAGTTATGATAAGAGCATATAAGCATAGCACGGTGCAAAAGTTTGCGAAGTATGCTTCCACGCCAGTGATAAACGGGTTAAGCGATCTGGAGCATCCATGCCAGACATTGGCAGACCTGATGACGATAAAAGAGCAGAAGAAGAAATTGAGGGGTGTTAAAGTAGCGTGGGTCGGGGACGGGAATAACGTATGTAACTCGTTAATCGGCGGTGCTGCGATTACGGGCATGGATATTTGCGTGGCGTGCCCAAAGAGTTACGAGCCTGATGAAGGGATAGTAAAAAAAGCGAAGAAAATGGGCTGTGGAGTAGCAATAAGAGAAAATACAGAAGAAGTCGCTGTTGATGCCGATGTGCTATACACCGATGTGTGGGTATCTATGGGGGAAGAGGAAGAAAGTGAGAAAAGAAAGAGGGTTTTAAAAAATTATCAGATAAACGAGCATTTGATGAGGGTTGCGAAGGAGGACGTTGTTGTAATGCACTGCATGCCGGTGCATATAGGAGAGGAAATAACAGAGGGAGTGATGAACTCAGCTAATTCGGTGATATTTGAGCAGATAGAGAACCGGCTCCATGCGCAGAAGGCGCTATTGCTAAAATTGTTGTGATTACAGTAAAAGGTAAGGCGGGGATGCGGAACAAATTGTTAAAATATCACGGCTAAAATATTGACAAATGTTCACTGCACCTGGCTCTTTTAGAACCTTTTTAGAAAATCATTTTAATGCCTATTCTTTAAGAAGTATTCAGAGACGAATAAAAGATAAAAAATGGGAGCGACAGAAGAGGAGGAAAAGTTCCCTTTCGATATAAATCCCATGTATGAGGGTGAAAGGGTAAGAAAAGCAGGGATGGATGTAGAGTTAGGGGGACAAGTTAAACCGGGATTTGAGCTTGTCCTCTTTGACCCTGAGCCCGAGAACATAAAAGACGGGGAAGTCAGTCTAATAGGACCCGACCTGGAAGACATGGAGGAAGGCGGCAAATACGCGTATGCAATGATATACCGGGTATACGGAGAGCAGATAGAAAAAGACCTTGAGGCTGTTATAGAGCGTAGAAATCACGAATACCAGTCTTATATCCAGGGATATATGCATCTCAACCAGAGGGGAGAGATATGGGTACGGATAAGCAAGGATGCGGTGAAGAAAGGACTGAAATCATTGAAACAAATAGGAAGGGCAACGATAATGCTGTTCAAGGCGGAACTGCCCTTTATCGAGCGCATAGAGGCTACATTTATAACAGACGAAGAGGAGGTGGAAAAGAGATTAGAAGAGACGAACGAGATATACAAAGCAAGAGATGAGAAAACAAGAGGACTGCACGATGAAGACGTGGATGAATTTTACCAATGCACGCTTTGTCAGTCCTTCGCCCCGACGAACGTTTGTGTGGTCACGCCGGACAGGATAGCGCTTTGTGGTGCAATGAGCTGGTTTGATTCGCGAGCTGCCGCAAGGATTGACCCCGAAGGACCCAACGCCGCTATTCCAAAAGGGGATTGTATAGACCCGATAGGAGGGGAATACACGGGAGTAAACGAAGCTGCGGTGAGGCTATCGAGCGGCGAATACGACTCAATAAAATTACATTCGTTTTTAGAGAAGCCGCATACGAGTTGCGGCTGCTTTGAGGTTGCGGGATTTTACATACCGGAAGTGGAAGGAATAGGATGGGTGCATCGCGGGTCGAAAGTTTCTGAGACGCCGATGGGGCTGCCGTTCTCGACCATTGCGGGCTCGGTCGGCGGCGGGAAGCAGGTACAAGGATTCCTTGGGATAGGAATACAATACTTCTACAGTTCTAAATTTATCCAGGCGGATGGTGGATGGCGACGTGTAGTCTGGATGGCATCGGATTTAAAGAAAAGAGTAGCGGATGCGATTCCTGAGGAGATGAAGGACAAGATATCGACAGAGGAGGATGTGAAAGACATAGAAGAGCTCAGGGAATTTTTGCAGCGCATAGACCATCCGGTGGTGAAAGGAGTTATCAGGGAAGTTGACGGTGAGCGGGTAACAGAAGGATGGGCAGTAAAAGAGGAAGCAGCAGAAGCAGAAGCAGAAGCAAAAGCAGTTCCACCCGCAGCTCAAGTTCCCCCTGCATCTATACCAAGGATGGCATCGGGAGCGGGAGCGGGAGCGGGAGCAGTAGCGGGAGGCGGTAGACCTATACAGATAATATTGAAGAATGCGGACATCAGCATCGGGAAGATAAAAGTGAAGAGGAAAGAAAGGAAGTAGCGGGAATAGGAGGACGCGGCGAAGTAAGGGCTGAGAGAGAAAGATAAAGATAAAGCAGTTATTGAGGAGAAGATGAGATATTGGGATAAGGACTTTTCCACAACTTATAGGATGGAGAACAAATCATTCCCGTTTTGGTGGCAGTGCACGGCACGGATATGTTGGGAGTATAAAGAGACATAAGAAGAAATGGAAAAGGAAATAACCTTAGCAGACATAGCAAAAATACTGGATAAATACGATATAGTGGAATTGGAGGACGTAAAGATAAAAGGAGATATAGAGTTAGAATTGGCTGAGGGTGGCGTGGCTCTTCCCCCTTCAATAGCTCAAGCACTGCAATCCATAATAAGTGCAGGAGCAGGAGTAGGAACAGGTGTACAAAAAGCCCAGATACCGACGACACCAGCGGAGGAATTGAATTTAGAATTAATACGCACGGAATTTAAAGTTGCGAAAACGGAATGGAAAGGTCAGATAGAAGAAGTTACAATCGGCGCTACATCGGCTGATGGTGGTACGAGAGAAGGAACGGTAACAATAGGAGGCGAAAAGGCTTTGCCTTTCTATAATTTTGACTATCAAATGCCGCATCCACCAGTAATTTCCGTAGATTGCTTTGACATGCCTATTAAACTGGCGAAGGCCGTGCGGGGGCATTACGAGGACGTGATGGAAGACGTCGGTGAATGGGCGAAGAAGAACGTGCGTGAATTCGGAGCTGATATGGTTACGATTCATCTGATAAGCACGGACCCAACGATAAAGGATACGTCGGCGAGAGAAGCGGCAAAGACGGTAGAAGAAGTGCTGCAAGCAGTAAAAGTTCCTATTGTCATCGGCGGGTCTGGCAATCCGGACAAAGACCCGGAGGTACTGGAGGCTGCGGCTGAAGCTGCAGAGGGCGAGAGATGTTTAATTGCTTCCGCAAACCTGAACATGGACTACGAGCGAATAGCAAAAGCGGCGCTGGAACACGGACACGTTATTCTTTCGTGGACGCAGCTGGACATAAATGCGCAAAAGACGTTGAACAGGTATTTATTCAAAATGGGCGTGCCGAGGGAGGATATAGTGATAGACCCTACAACCGCTACGCTTGGTTACGGCCTGGATTACGCATTCACAAATATCGAAAGGATGCGGATATCGGCGTTAAAAGGCGCTACGGACCTGGCGTTTCCCATCTCATGCGGTGTAACCAACGCGTGGGGCGCGAGAGAAGCATGGATGAAGAATTCGCCAATTGCAGAGGATTCATACTGGGGACCTGCAGTGAATAGGGGTCCTTTATATGAGATAATAACTGGATTGACATTAGGGGTAGCAGGTGGAGATATGTTTATGATGATGCATCCAAAGGCTGCGGCGGCGGTTAAACGCATAACGCAAATGCTTTTCGGTGCGGCAGGAGCAGAGGACGAGGGTAAAAAAGTGAAGATGGAAGATTGGGTCACGTGGAGTGGTAAGGCGGTATGACTTAGGAGACTCTAAAAATGGAGAAAAAAGTTGTGATGCAAATAATAAAGAGAATAGGCAAATGTGTCCGAAAAATACTTTTTTATAGTCCTTTCGATAAAGAACAGATTGCAGGTCTGGATGAAAATGTGAAAGAAACAAACAAAAATTTATTCCAGAATGTCAATTGGTGTAATGAAGGGGGGCATGAGGAAATGAAAATAAGCAGTCCAATGGAGATATGGAAATATCTTCCAGGGACGAATTGTGGCAAATGCGGTGAGAAAACGTGTTTGGCTTTCGCATCTTTACTGATAGAGAGGGAGAAGAATTTAAAGGAGTGTCCACCACTTTTTGAGCCTAAATACGCAGAAAAAGGAAAGAAGTTAGCGGAACTGTTAGCACCAGAAGTACGAGAAGTGGAGATAGGAATAGGCGATAAAGCGAGGAAAATAGGTGGAGAAGATGTCATGTACAGACACGAGCGTACTTTTTTTAATCGAACAGCGCTTGTTTATGACGTCTGGGACACGATGAAGGAAGAGGAATTGAGAGCGCGGGTAAGAGAGATAACAGATTGGCAGAAATTTTATGTCGGTGAATTTTTAAAGGTAGATGCGATTGCGGTTCGTTCTGTGTCGGGCGAAGCGAAAACATTTGCGGACTGTGTGAAGCTCGCTGCGGAAGAGACTGATTTTCCTCTTGTGCTTTGCTCATTCAATGCGAAAGTGATAGAAGAAGGTTTAAAGGAGGTTTCAGATAGAAAACCGCTGATATACGCTGCGGACAAGGATACTTGGAAGGAGTTTCTGGGATTTGCGAAGAAGTATAAAGTTCCAGTTGCGTTGTTTTCACCAGACCTTGATATGCTAAACAGTCTTGCCGTGACTTTCTCCTCTGCTGGCGTAGAGGGCATCGTATTAGACCCGGGGACGTATCCAGCAGGGAAAGGGCTTAAAGAGACTTTTTCCAGGTTTGTAAGGATAAGACGTGCAGGGATAATAGAGGGGAATAAAGGGCTTGCATATCCTTTGATGTCTGTGCCTATGAGTGCATGGATGGACAACGATGGAGATAAAGCAGAAAATGCTTTAGAGAGTTCTTACTGGGAAGCGATTATTGCAGACTTATTCATCATAAAATATGCGGATATAATGATTTTACACTCGATAGAGCCGCATTCGTTGATACCTGAGCGCACGCTTGCCGCAAATATATATACGGATCCACGACGCCCGGTAAGCGTAGAGCCGGGATTGAGAGAGGTAGGGAATCCAACGGAGAAATCACCTCTTTTTGTCACTACTAATTTCGCTTTGACTTATTACACGGTGGAGAGCGACATCAGTTCTAACAAGATTGATTCCTATTTGATGGTGGTGGATAGTGAAGGGATAGGAGTAGAATCAGCAGTTGCAGGTGGACAGCTCAATGCAGAGAACTTTAAAGATGCTCTGGAATCGTTTAGAGTGGAGGATAAGGTAAAGCATAAGACGTTGGTGATACCAGGTCTTGCAGCGAGACTTTCTGGCGAGACTGAGGATGTTACTGGGTGGACAGTGCTTGTGGGTCCGAGGGACAGTGGACGGATTCCAGGGTGGATGGAGAAGAATTGGCCGCCTGAAGGTGTCGCTTAAAAAGAAAAGGTGTTTTTTTTTTACTCTGGCATTTTCATACCAAAGAAAGGGTTGCAACAATCGAGAAGGATTCAATAAGAGCGGCAATAAGGAGAAGCGGCAAAATCAGGATGAGGTACATCCTCAAACCATTCCACAACTCCTTTTTTAAATGCCTCTCACCTTTTCTTTTTAAAACCTCGCGTCCCAGTCTCAAGCCAATCGCGGCACTGAGCAAAAAAGCGGGTAGCTCAAATATTCCGTGTGGCACTATCGCAAGAAAGACAGTTGGATTCTGTCCTTGTGTATACCATCCAACAAAACCACCATTAAAAAAAATGTTAAATAGAGGAAAAAAGCCTATTAGTAATCCAAATATGATATTAAGGAAAGATGAAAGAGAGTTTTGAAAAAATACCCGAGCAAAGGCACGCAAAGCAACCATCCAAAGAGGGTATAATTGCCCGGATTTTTCTATACCTTCAATGAGCTGTTGAAGCTGCTCCTTTTGCATACCAAAAATAACGCTTAAAATAGGGATATGATTAAGAAGACCGGTATACCCTATGATAATGGAGCCAACGAAAACAACAGAAACGAGCAGGACATAAAATCTAATAGAATAGAGATATTCACGCACCGATAACTTTTCTCCTTCCATTTTCCTTTTCACTCTAAATTAAAAATTAACTTATGAGCCAAGAAGTCCCCTTCCGAAATGTAGGGGGATGAATTGGCTCTCGATTTGGTGATATGGTAGGGGTGTATAGAGAGCAGATAAATCTTTTCTACCACA
>JAGXOR010000078.1 GCA_023659785.1 Methanomicrobia archaeon LH_S13 | reverse complement strand
ATTTGCATACACCTAAAACCACATAAGAGAATAAAAACTGGAACTGTTGAAAAGGCATCACTGAACTCAGGGGAAGTAGGGAAGCGCGATTTTGAGGTAGGAGATGAGCTGGAGCTTGGTTTTGGGCAGGTTGGAGACTCCATTCGGGCGATTCAATTGCAGTAGTTTACACTCCATCAGGGGACATAATGCAAAGAGTGAAGGTGGCGTAGGCGAAAGTGCATGCAATTACGAGATGAAGTTATAAGTTTGCCAGGGTCCGCTTAAGCGTGCATCAAAACCTTCTGAATCGTTTATTTTCTTCAATACCGTTTTTAGTTCCTCTACTTTGCCATTCTGCATAAGACATGACAAATTCATTATCGGCTGCTTTTCCTGTATTAACACCCCCTCGGTTTTATTAATTTGTATCTTATCAGCGCATTTGCGTATTCGAGCATAAAAACTTTTGCAAACGATATCCGCCTTCTTCTCCACTTCTTCTCTCAATATTCTTTGCCCTAATACGTATGCCTTTCCTGGATTCATCTTCAATTCTTTTAACCTCTTAAATTCTTCACTACTTTCCTTAATTCTATTTATCAAAACATCACGAACCAGAAACACCTGTACTTCAAACTCTGCCTTATCCTCAATCTCTTTTAGCGTGTTCTTTATTTTTATGTAGTCCCTTTTTAACCATTCCACAACCTTCTCTTCTCTTCCTTCTATTATTGTACTTAAATTGAATGGAATCACCGTGCCAAATTTCTCTGTCGCCATATCAATGATATACTGATGAGATATGGCAAGCTCTACCATAGCTTCTTCTGAGGGATGAGGGTTGAGGGTTGAGGTTTTAGGGCTATGACTATGCTTATGTACAACAGCACAAATGTCCTTAAATGGAATTGTATAAACCTCATTGTCTCTTATCCCTATGTTCCCAAACTTTTCTTTTATCCCTTTGTTTATCAAACAATAAATATATATTCCCTCTTTTTCTTCCATTCTCTTCCTCGATGAGCAAAGCAAATAAGTTTACCACTCACGGGCTTTTATTTCTTTTTCAATGACCTCATACAATTTTTTGTATGCCTTATATGCATCATTATAATACGCAGGAAAATTTGGATTTGTTTAGGATTTCTGATTTAGTATTTAGGATTTTCGTCCATAAGATACTGAGCAATTACGTCAAAGGCTATACAAACGAATACGTGGGCCAGGGTCCGGTAAAACGAACGGAGAAAGCTTCTGTGTTATCAATCTGCTCCAATTCAGCACCAAGCTCTTTATACTTAGCCTCGACTGCAAGACAGGATAAGTTCATAATCATCTGCTTGTCCTTCTCATCCGCCTTCTTTGTCTTCTCCACCTTTATTTCTTCAACATGCTTCTTTATTCTGCCATAGAAATCCTTGAAATAGGAATCCATTCCCGATTCCATCTCTTTATTTATCGCATTTTCAAGCTTCTGCTTATACATATATGCCATTCCTGGACTCTTTGACTTCATCTCTTCTTTCATCTTCCTGATTTCTTCACTCTCTGCTGCAATTCTCTCGCTCATCACCGAGGGGATATAAAATATTTGCACACCGTATTCCTTTTTACCTCTTATTTTCTCCATCTTTTCCCTCATACCATCGAAGTCCTCACCCAGCCATTTCTCCAATATTTCTTCTGCAGTAGCGTTATCTTCTGGTTTTATTATCATGTCAAAACCAAATGGGATTACAGTGCCTAAATTATCCTCTGCAACGTCCAGAACGTGCTGATGCGCTTTTACCCAGCCTTTCATGACCTCTTCATCATCGCTATTATAAGGTTCCAGAGGACAATTATGGACGATTGCCGAAAGCCCTTTATAAGGGAGCGTATATACCTCGTTTCCTTCTATCCCTATTTGTCCAAGTTTCGTTTGTGCATTCGCATCCGCTATTCCATACAGATACAGCCCCTGATTCATTCCAGCTTCCATTGGCATTGTCGGTTCAGTCTTACTTTCAGCTACCGCAGCTTCTTCTTCTTCTTTAGCCATAGCCATAACTGTCGGAGGCTGAGAAGCTATTCCCTCTGCTGGAGCAGATATTTCTTCTTTACTCTCGACTTTTTGCTCGTATTCAAATGTTGCACTTTCCAGCTCTTTTGATATTGATTCTCTTACGGCACACCTTAACCCAGGAAAAAGCTCCGCCCTTACAATCTCTCTTATCGCTACTTTCGTTTCTTCCATTATCGCTTCTATTTCTTCTCTTACTATTTCTGCAATTATTTCTTGAAGCTTATCTTTTTCGTTCATCTCCCTCTGTCTTCGTATATCTTAATCTTAAATACCCTTTTCCTCTGCTTCCTCCCTCCACCTCTCCGGGTTCACCGTCCTGTCAACCACATCATCCACGATGTCATCCAGCCCATCCCGAACCGCCTTCACAGATTCTGTAATACCCTGCTCCTCTTTTATCTCCTCTATTGCCACGTCGAGGTCCATCAAAGCCTCTCCAAGTCGTTCTGTCTCCTCTTCACTCAGCCTGTCTGATTCTATCCTTCGCATTGCTTGCAGTTTCAAAGCATCTCTTACCACCTCGACTATCGCAATGACAAGCCCCAGAACTCCGTGTTTCAGATTCTCCTCGTCTATATCCAGCACCATATTTATCCCTTTCCCTTACTAAACTACTTTATACTTCGTGCTCCTGATCTCAAAAATCTCGTGCTCCAGAGTACCCCACCGCATTCCGGGCAGTAATTCTTCCCGGTATCCTGTTCAAACGTTTTCCCACAATTCGTGCATTTCATTGTTTTTTTCATTTTTTCTCCTCCCCCTTTTCCAATCTTACTTCCAAAATGCCATGTTTATACATCCTTTTTATTTCTCCTTTAACCTCAGAGGGTAAATCCACCTCTTTATAATATTTGCTTTTTCCTTCGCCTTCACCCTCCGTAGATATAATCAATTTATTACCGCCATCTCCAATTTCCGTTTTTATCTCCTCCTCATCAACGCCAGGTATCTCAGCTATGACCATTATGTAATCCTTTTCGTCCCTAATGTCTATCAAGGGCTCCTTTTCCTTTACCGCTTCTTTATCCACCCTGATTTCTTTAACTCTATCTTGTTCCTTTTCTCTTTCTCCTCGTCTTTGCACTTCTTCTCTACCTCTAAAAGAAGGCTTATGCTTCTCTCCAACTAATGTCCTTACAGAGTAGTCAGCTTCTACATGTGGACGCTTTCCCATTGAATATTTCTCCCTTGATATTTCTCTTCCACTTCCACCACCGCCTTCCTTCATTCTTTCTTCTATTTCTCTGTCAACTTCTCCCAATCTTTCTTTGAATACTTCTGACTTCCCCAGCCCCTTTACCATTTTTCCAAGCCCTGGAAAGAAACCACCTATTATTTCTTCCGCTATTCCTGTTCCCTCTTCTTCCTCTTCTTTTTCCTCCTTCTCTTCCTTCCCTGTCTTAACCTTAACCTCCTTTTCCAGCTTTTTTACTTTCTCCTCCAGCTCTTTTATTTTCTTCTTCTCCTTCTCTTCTTCGTTTTCCGTCATCTCTCTTTATTTCCTCCTTTCTCTCAATTCGCCCTTTTCCGATTCCAATTCCTCTATTTTTGCATCAATATCCTCTACGTCTTTCTTTTGCTGTTCAAAATTTTTTCTTTTTTTTAGCAGCTTGACTTCCAGGATTCTATTTTTATATGTCTTCCCCATGACTTTCTCAACCACATAAAACAACGGAACTTTTCTCTCGTATTTACCATTAGAGTCGTTTGCAATTATCCTTACTATATCATCGTTCACTAACACTTTTATATTTTTCTCCTCCACTGCTGGGGGTAATTCTGCTATCACTCTTATTTTATCTCCTTCATCGAAAACGTCTAACAGCTCCTCTCTTTTCTCTGTTAGCTGCAAATCAGTCCTCAACCACCAGTTAAATACCACTTTCTTACCACTGCTTTCGTCTATCTCGGACTGTTTGAATTCCATAAGCTCTTTACCGAGAAAATTCTTAGCTACCGGGTTTATTACTTCTTTTATTCTCGTAAGAACTTCAGTATCTGCTGATGCTCCTATCAAATCTGATAAATCTCTTATCCCTGCATACCCATTTCGAAGTAAATACCAGATAATTTCTCTACTCTTGCCGTCTATGTGCTCCATAAACCGCTCCAGATTGTTTCTCTGTCTTCCTAATCCTAATCCTGTTCTCCCAATTTTTCCTTCATCGGAAATACCAAGGTCTCTGCACAGCGTCTCTATTTCTTCTAACAAATCCCTTTTTAGCTCTTCCTTTACTTGAGGTAAGTTCGCCAATGCAAATGCGAGTATTGGAGGAAAATATTTATCATGTGCATCATTCTCCTTTATATTGCCTAAGTCACCACTGTCAAACGCATTTCCATTTTCGTAATGTTCCTTTACAGCCCTGAAAATTTTCATTCTTAAATCAAGGGGTATAAAATCAGACAGCCTCTTCACCGTTCTTCCTTCCTCGATTTCCAATTCTTCCATAGGCTTTTTTACACTTTTATTTCTCTAAATCCGCATAGATAGCAGCCATCCTTCTCAAACTGCTCGGTTATTAATAGTGCGTTGCAGTTAGGGCATCTCATCTTGTATCCTCTTTTTTCTTTACCCACCTCACTTCCAATTCCAATATCAATGTCAGCCTTGCTCTTCTTCTTAACCTGTGCAAGCTCTATTTCTTCTTCTGAACCTTTCCAGCCGCAGATAAAGCATCCATTCTCTATGAGATTCTTCTTTACCTGCCTTCTGCCGCAAGCCGGACAACTCGCATAAAAATCGCTTTTCTCTATCCTTCTCTTCTCCTCTCGTTTCGCTTCTTCTATATGGTCTACAACTTTATCTCCTATCCCCAATGTTGGATCTAAGCCAAGGAGACCCAAACTTCCTCTTTTCTTTCCCTTCTTTCCCATTTTTTCATCCTCTATTCCTTCTTGTAAGCTAACTCTTATTGTTGAGCCGAAATCTCCTTTCTTTTTAACGGACTCACCCACCCGCATTCTTTGCATCCCTCATTCAGCAGTTCCATTACAGGTGCTCTTCTACCGCATGAAGGGCAGGTTTCCGTTTCCTCTTCTTCTGTGATGGTGGTCGTTTTTATTCTCTTTTTCAGCTCTTTTTCAATTGCTCTCATCGCTTCTTCATCACCAGAGAAGTATGCCTTCTCAATTACAAGCACTCTTTTCTTTTTCAGCATACCACCAAGGTCTTTTGTTTCAACACTCACGTTCCTTATTTCTCCCAATCCACACTCGAAAGCCACACATTCATCAAAGTCATACCACCAGCATACACGCTTATTTGTAAGATATAGCCTGCCGGATTTCCACGTTTTTGCCGTTTCGCCGCCAGGTGCAGGATGTTCAAGCCAATACCACATCTTCTCCTTTTGCACTACCTCTTCGTCTTCCATCAGGAACTTCGCTGCATCTGCATCTATCATCGGAACTGCCCGCTTCTCATTAAAGCTTAATCCAAGCTCCTTCATCCTCGTCTCTATTGCTTCCTTTACCGGGTATGCTTCTGTTGGATGCAGCCACGCTACCTCTCCACTGTTCAAAAACAGATATAAGTAGTCGCTCTCTTTCTTTGCCATATTCGCTTTCCTTTCTAACGCAAAGCCTTCAATGCTTTCATAAGAAGCCACAAATAAAATCCCCGCTGGCTCTTTCCTCCATAAAAATACCCGCTTATCTGTAACGTAAAGATGCCCAGGTCTCCAATTCCGGTATATACCTTTTGAATACCAATGAGAGCCGAACATCTTCAGTATCACTTCTTCTCCTTCTAATAATGGAACCCCTTTCTCTTTTCTCTTCCACTCTTCTGTGGCATACGCCCTCTGCGCTTCATCCCAGTCATTCCACATTCCATATTCGAGCATTGTCTCTATTCCAGCGAGTGCGGTTTTTAGTTTCACGCCAAGCAACGGTATCCCTGAAACCGAGATGATCAAATCAGCATCTAAGATAAGCCCTTTATCTAAGATCCTATCCAGCAGGTCTACCAGTGTAGCATTTGTGTCCCTTTTGGGCTCCATTTTTACGCTACTCCGCTATTAATTCCTCTACCTCTTTCTTCTTCTTTGCCTTTGCGCTCTCCCAGCCGCACCAGGGGCAACCCTCTTCTATCAGTTCCTCCTCAGGAACTTTTTTACCGCATTGTGGGCATTCCTCCTTTTTTATCATCGCCTCTTTCCATGCCGCAGTCTCGTAATTCGTCCCAGAAGGAAACTCCAGCCCATATTGCGCGGCAGTCTCGAAAGAAGCAAGTGCTGCCCTTACTTTCACTCCCAGCAGCTCAACTCCTGCAACACTTACCGTAATGTCCGCATTTATCACTAATCCCTTATCCAATATCCTGTCTATTACTGCAACTAATCCAGTATCACTATCATCATCTCTATCCGGTTCTAAAACCATTTCTCCACCCCTTTTCGTTATTTAGGGTTTAAACTTTAATATCC
>JAGXOR010000077.1 GCA_023659785.1 Methanomicrobia archaeon LH_S13 | reverse complement strand
GATAGTATCATAAAGCATAAAGATAAACATTTCGGTACATTTCAGTTAACTATAAGCCCCAACTATGAAAAAATCTTCCCCAGTTCCCATTCAATTTGTTTTCTCCCCATCATTAGATTTATTCCCAGTTTTTGCATAAAATAGGAACAAACTATTTAAGACACAGATTTACACACAACTTTTTTACCTTCGGTAAAAACCTTGACTAAAATTTTTCCACCTCCAACCTCTCCAAATCAACAAACTGTTCAACAAGTTCTTTAATCCTTTTTAGCTTCACATCACCCTTTATCCCCGCCTTCCCAAATACTTCTTCCACCTTCTGCATCGTCGTAAGTGTGTCATCGGCAACCACGATAACAGGAACACCTTTCTCTTCCGCTTTACCAAGCATTGTTCTCGGTGGTTCCAAATTACCGGTCAACAGAAGGCAGTTTATGTTCCCTATTTCAAGTGCGAGATTTTGCAAATCCGCTCGGTCTCCACCGGTTATCAATACCGCTTTCCTCACACGTCTGAGATATTTTAAAGCTGCTTGTGGTGACATCGCACCTATCAAGAAATCCTCGATGATTACATCCTCCGAGAGCTTAACAAGCCACTTACCTTTTAGTGCATCACCGAGTTCAGTTACAAACAAGCCAGCAAGTAGAGGGTCGTAAGGCATTGTGCCTATCATTCCTATCCCTTCTCTTTTTAATAATCGTTCTGCAATATCTTTGACATGCGCCTTCTTGTAGCCAATGAGCTGATTGAACAGAACGAACTCAAGCCGCTCACCAAAAAGTTCTTTAGCAGCAAGAATCTCGTCGAGAACGAAATCATTCGTGTATTTTACCACCATAAGTACGTTTAAACCCAGCGCACGAGAAACGTCCAGGTCGCTAATTCCTAACCCTTTTCCCGTTTTATAATCCACTGCTCCCTCCACAAGCACGACATCATTACCCTCTGAAATCCTCTTATAGGCGTCAGTAACCCTTCTCTTTAGCTCCTCTGCGTCAGGTGCAGCCCGAACAAAATCCGCGTATGGTCTGTCAAGCTTCACCGGGCATACGTCTTCCATATCATCCCCGGTATTCAACACGTTTGCGATATTGTATGCGTCTTCATCCACTAATTGGTCCCCTATCCTGATGGTGTTCACGCCAAAAGGTTTGAAGTAGCCCACTTTTAAACCCTTTTCATGCAATATCTGCCCCAGAGCTGTTATCACCGCACTCTTTCCCGAATACTTCTCTATGGACGATACAAATATGTTTTTCATTTTCTTTCTCCCTTAACTAATTATTTTAAAATCTATTACATAACAACCTTTGCCATGCTCAAATACCTTAATAGGGTTTAAGTCCGCTTCAAGTATCTCTGGGAAGTCCATACTGAGCTGTGAAAACCTGAGCAAAACATCCACTAACGAATCTATATCTGACCCCAGTTCTCCTCTTATACCTTTTAATATCCTGTATGCCTTAACACTTTTGATCATTTCTGTTGCATCTTTCCTGCTCAGCGGTGCAATCCCAAACGAAACATCTTTGAACACCTCCACATAAATGCCCCCCAATCCGAACATTATCAAGGGTCCAAAATGTGTGTCTCGCTTCATACCCACTATCACCTCCCTTCCACCCTCCACCAACTGTTGAACAAGAACACCCTCAATTCGTCTTGGGCTCGTGTATTTCTCCGCTCGGTACAAAATTTCAAAGAAAGCTTTTTTTACCTCTTCTCTCTCAACTCTTAGCTTTACACAGCCTACATCTGTTTTATGAATGATTTCTGGCGAAACAATTTTCATAGCCACGGGATAGCCTACGCCGTTTGCGATTTCAACTGCTTCTTCCGCCGTCTTTGCAATACCATACGCCGGCACTGGTATTCCATACGCTTTCAGAACCTTAAAAGCCTCGGCTTTTATGCCTCTTTTCGCCTCTTCCTTATCAACTTTGAAATGATGCGGTGGAGCATATTCTCTCTCCCTCATTTCACTGTATTCCGCGACTGCGTGTAGTGCTTTTACTGCCTTCATCGGGTCAAAATAGTTTGTGATTCTATGCTTTTTAAACCTCTCTACGGTCTCCATCTCCGTTTCACCACCCATAAATACAGGAATAATCGGTACCTGCTCATTCCAGTCCAGCACATAATCCGCCGCCTGAAGGAAAGTTATCCCCGCGGTTGGACAGAGAATAGAGATTATCGCTCCCACTCCGCCATCCGAGGCTACTATACCCAGAGCAGTTCCAAATTTAGCTGAATCCGCATCACCACGTACATCAACGGGATTATAAAAATTCGCAACTTCCAATTTACGCAGGTTTTCAATCGTTTCTATATCAAAAGAGGCAGGTTCGAGTCCAAATTCTTCTATCGCATCAGCAGCCATAACCCCCGGTCCTCCTGAATTAGTTACTATCGCTATTCCTCCCTTTATGCTACGAAATCGCGAAAGTGTGAGTGAGAAATCAAACAAATCATCAATCGAGCTCGCTTCGACCACACCTGCTTGCTGAAATGCAGCTCTGAGCGTTTCTGCACTGCCTGCTATGCCCCCAGTATGGCTCGAAGCTGCTTTTGCTCCTGCCTCTGTCCTACCACTTTTTATCACGATAACCGGCTTTTTTTTCGACACTTGCCTCACAACATCCATAAACCTCCTCCCGTCCCTTATATCCTCCAGATACATCGTTATTACTTCTGTTTCATCGTCCTCAGCAAGATATTCTATGAAATCGCATTCGTCAAGAACAGCTTTGTTGCCCAGAGAAACTACCTTACTAAGTCCCATATTCACCGCTCTTGACCGTTCAATAACGCCCAATATAAAAGCCCCTGATTGGCTTAAGAATGCTATATTTCCTTTTGCCGGTATGGATTTACCAAAAGTCACATTTAATCCCGCATGCATGTTTATTATTCCCAGACAGTTTGGACCAACGAGATTTAAGTCGTATTTATCGCTTAACCGGATGAGTTTGGATTCAAGCTTAGCGCCTTCCTTTCCCGCCTCTTTAAATTCCGCAGTTATGACAACCACATTTCTTATTCCCTTTTTACCGCATTGTTCGAGCACTTCAGGAACATTCACGGCTGGAACTGCTACCACAGCAAGGTCTACTTCTTCTTCAATTTGAATAACCGATGGATATGACTTGACGTCCAAAATTTCCTCGTACTTTGGGTTTACAGCAGAAATTCTTACGCTATCCTTATGCCTATCCTTTCCTCGTCCTTTCTCCTGCTCTTGCTTTTGAAATGCGATTAAGTTCTTAAGAAGGGCATTTCCAACTTTTCCTTCTTTTGGCGTTGCTCCTACCACTGCGATACTCTTGGGATTGAAAAGTTGGTCGAGCATGGCATTATCCTTAGCTTAGGTATAACCTAACATTTTTCTTAAATATATATTATATTCCACCATTGGCTTTTTTACTCCCATTTCTTGAAAAGAGGAACTTTTATAAAGTTCATTATCACAAACGTTACCAGGCAGTATCCCAGCACAATCCCGGCATAGTACCAACCAATGGCTGTGACAAATGTTGCGATTCAGTAGATGGTAACGCTATTCAGACGCAGGAATATTTTGCGGCTCTCCTTGATGGCATCAATAATCACGTGCATCATTGACCCCATCCCCGGTCATACCAACGATACGCCAATCCAAGGGATAATTTCCATAATCCAATTCTTTCTTCCTCTTTACTCATTCCTGCCATGTTCTTTATTTCTTCCCTTCTTCCACCTTCGCAATATCCAGCCTCGTTGATACTACTATATCCGGGTTTAAAGACAGCGAATCTATTCCGCACTCGACCAGGAACTCAGCAAAATCTGGGTAATCGCTCGGTGCCTGTCCGCAAATGCCTATCTTTCTTCTTGGCTCGTGGGCGTGCGCAACCTCTATGACGTGCTTCACCAACCACTTCACTGCTTCGTTTCTCTCGTCAAATAAGTCTGCAACAATGTCAGAATCGCGATCCAGACCAAGTGTCAATTGTGTCAGGTCGTTCGACCCTATGCTGAACCCATCAAACACATCCGCATATTGGTCCGCTAAAATGACATTCGATGGTATCTCACACATCACGTACACTTCCAATCCATTTTCTCCCTGCTTCAATCCGAACTCCGCCATTGTTTCTATTACCTTTCTCCCTTCTTCCGGCGTTCTGCAAAACGGAACCATCACCTTAACGTTGGTCAATCCCATCTCGTCCCTCACTTTCCGTATCGCATTGCATTCTAATCCAAATGCCGGCTTGAATTTCTCGTTATAATAACGAGACGCACCTCTCCAACCAATCATTGGATTGTCTTCCACAGGTTCGTAAAGAAATCCCCCAGTTAAATTCGTATACTCATTTGACTTGAAATCCGAAAACCGCACTATCACGTCATTAGGATAAAATCCCGCTGCTATCTTTCCTACTCCGCTCGCTAATTGGTCCACGAAAAAATCCGTCTTATCCGCATACACTGCGCTTTTATCGTCTATCTCTTTAATTACCTCCGCTATCTTCTTCTCTTCTTCTGACGCTGCCGACTCCTCTTTTCTTCTACGTCCCTTCCTATTTTCATAATCCTTTGACATTGCTCTTTTCTTTAAGTCCTTGTATTCTATCAGCGCCAGAGGATGTATGCCGATATAGGAATTAATTATGAACTCCTCGCGAGCTAAACCCACGCCATCATTCGGAATTTGACCTTGAATAAACGCATTTCCCGGAACACCCATATTCATCATTATCTTGGTGTGAGGTCTTGGAAGTTTGTGCAGCGGCACTTTATCCACGTGGTATTTCAATTTCCCATCGAATATCCTCCCCATGCCTTGTGAGCAATCTACCGTGACATCCTGTACGTCTTTTAAAATGCTTGTCCCTTTATCTGTCCCGATAACGCATGGAATTCCAAGCTCTCGGGAAATGATAGCAGCATGGCAGGTTCTTCCTCCGCGGGTCGTAACGATTGCACCCGCTATTTTCATTATCGGCTCCCAATCCGGGTCGGTCATCTCTGTAACCAGAACCTGTCCTGGCTTGAATTTCTCGATTTCGCTTGCATCTGCTATTACATTTACCTCTCCGTATCCAATTTTAGCACCAACCGCCTCACCCTGAACGAGCATTTCTCCCTCCTCTTCCAGCACATAAGTCTCATAGAACGAAAAGTCTTTTTGCGAATGCACTGTTTCTGGCCTTGCTTGAACGATGAAGAGTTCCCCGGTTCTCCCATCCTTTGCCCATTCTATATCCATCGGCTTATCATAATGCTCTTCTATCGTGCAAGCCCAGTTTGCAAGTGTGAGCACCTCGGGGTCAGTCAACACAAACCTTTCCCGGTCTTTTTCTGCGACTTCTCTTTCCTCTGTTCCTGTTCCTTCCTCATTATAAACCAGCTTCTTTCTCTTCGCCTCCAGTTTCTTCTCCACTATCGGTTTAAAACCTTCTTTTAACGTCGGCTTGAAGACAAAAAACTGGTCGGGATTTACAGTCCCCTGCACGACGTACTCTCCTAACCCGTATGCCCCCGTTATGTAAACCACGTCTCTGAAACCCGAATCCGTATCTAACGAAAACATAACTCCTGAACATGCTAAATCTGAGCGAACCATATTCTGCACGCCCGCTGAGAGATAGACGCCGAGGTGGTCAAATCCTTTATCCACACGGTAGGATATTGCCCTATTGGTGAATAAAGAAGCGAAGCATTCCATAACCTTCTCCACCAGTTCTTCTTCTCCCCTAACATTTAGATACGTGTCTTGCTGACCCGCGAAAGAAGCAGTGGGCAGGTCCTCCGCGGTTGCGCTGCTTCTCACCGCTACGTCAACCCCCTCTCCATACCTCTTCTCCATTTCTCTGTAAGCGGCTCTTACCTCTTCCTCCAAATCCGCAGGGATTTGTGCATTTCTTATCATTCCTCTTATCTTACTTCCACGCTCGGCTAAATACACCATATCGCTCGTATCCAAATCCGCCAGCGTATCTCTGATTTTATCCTTTATCCCCGTTTCTTCTATCAGGTATTTGTAGGCATCAGCCGTAATGGCAAATCCTGAAGGAACGTTCACGCCCTTTTCTGCCAGGTTCCTTATCATCTCTCCAAGAGATGCATTCTTGCCGCCAACCAGTGCTACATCTCCTATTCCAAGCTCTTCAAACCACTTTATATATTTCATGTTTTTTTCTACCATTTCGTGTTTTGGTATAGGAATAGCCCTTGTAAGCATACTGTCAAAGATAGCTGAATGAGGGTTGCCAACTATGTCTGCGGAAACAAGTGGTGCTTCACTATATTCTATAATGCCTTTAAGCTCGTTCTCCGAAACGGCTTTGAATGATTGATTTACTGCTTTTGCTGCTCCAGTGGAGTAGGTAGGTATTTTTCCATATCTTTATATCCCTCCAATATTCCCCTCTCCTTTCCTTTTGGTCTTACCATAGGAGATATGTACATATAAAACTTTCGGTGATTATTATCTTGACTTTGTCAGATTAACATTGATTTTATAAAAGTATTACTAAAGGTACAGAG
>JAGXOR010000076.1 GCA_023659785.1 Methanomicrobia archaeon LH_S13 | reverse complement strand
GAGCTGCAATCGCCGTATTACCACCTAAGAACATTACTATTGTTATCGCCACTGCCACTGCTACTGCTATTATTCCCACTCCTTTATTCTTATTTTCTCTCATTTTCGTTTTCTCTCCTAATAAATAGCTTTTAGCAATCTATCTCCTCGTATCCTTCCCATCCGAGCACATGTTTCGCAAGGTATGTTGCATCGTTCAGGTTCTTAAGACCGTCACCATTGATGTCATCGTTTGCATATATCACTTCGTATCCTTCCCATCCGAGCACATGTTTCGCAAGGTATGTTGCATCGTTTAGATTCACAAGATCATCCCCGTTGATATCGCCTTTCAGTACTAGCCCCACTGTAAATATACCATTAACTGCCGTTGCAGGTATATCCCCTTCTGTTGAATTTGACAATGTATTAATTGTAATTGTCAATGTGCTTTCATTATCTGCATCCCCTACTGCTTCTAATGTGAGCGTTGAAATCAGGACATTATCGCTCAATCCTCCTCCTTCGGGAACTATATTGAAGTTCGCTAAACGTACCCATCCATCACCTGCATGTTCGAGGTTGTTCAAGTTGGTGCCAAGATCAGGATTGTTCGTTGCCCCCGTCACACTAACAACCGATGGATCGTATGAAACGTTTATGTCAAAAATCGCAAGGTCTGTAACGTTGTTTGCCATAACCGTAGTTGTGGTTGTCTCACCAGGAGCAGCACTTGCATTGCCGATAGATACGTTCGTATAAACATGAACCGGTGGTACAAAAACCGTAAAAGCTCGCTCTGCTGGCGTTGGATCCTCGTTGTCCGCTAAATCCTTTGCCTTCACCCTAAACGTGTAATTCCCGTTTGATAGGTCCGTATAGGATTTGCTTGTGGCTGATGTCCAGGCGGACCAAGAACCGTCCAGCTTATACGAATACACCAATTGAGCTGTTGGTGTCACATCGTCTGTGCCTGTCCAACTAAATGTTACATCGTTGTAGTCAATTATACCGGTAGGACCCGCTGTTATTGTGGTTTCCGGCGGTGTTATATCTTCTTCTGCTGATACTGTGAACGTTCCATTAACAGAACTCGCAGGTATAGCTCCTTCTGTTGAATTTGACAACGTATTAATTGCAATTGTCAATGTGCTTTCATCACCTGCATCCCCTACTGCTTCTAATGTGAGCGTTGAAATCAGGACATTACCGCTCAATCCTCCTCCTGCGGAAACTATATTGAAGTTTACTAAACGTACCCATCCATCACCTGCATGTTCAAGGTTGTTCATATTCATGCCAAGCTCTGGATTATTTTCTGCACTGGTCACATTAACAACCGATGGGTCGTAAGAAACGTTTATGTCAAAAGTCGCAAGGTCTGTAACGTTGTTTGCCATAACCGTAGTTGTGGTTGTCTCGCCAGGAGCAGCACTTGCATTGCCGATAGATACAGTAGCTGTTGTTTGAGCTGCAATCGCCGTATTACCACCTAAGAACATTACTATTGTTATCGCCACTGCTACTGCTATTATTCCCACTCCTTTATTCTTATTTTCTCTCATTTTCATTTTATTCCTCCACATTTAGCAACCTATCTCCTCGTATCCTTCCCATCCAGCTATGTGTTTCGCAAGGTATATTGCATCGTTTAGGTCAACTTCGCTGTTACCATTGATGTCACCGTTTCCATATATTACTCCGTATCCTTCCCATCCAGCTACGTGTTTCGCAAGGTATATTGCATCGTTTAAGTTTACCACACCATCCCCATTAATATCTCCTTTTGATACCACTTCCAACTGTATTGATACTTCTGCGTTTGAATTACCCTCTATGTCTGTTGCATTAACCGGCAAGGAGTAAGTGTTGGGTAATGTTCCCACTGTCGTATTTGTCACTATCGAGTACTTATTATCATCAATGAGATACTTTGTCTTTTTTGAGCCTCCAATCTGCGTGAGGTCAACTTTGGCCGTATCCACGGCAGTGTCATCCGTTACAGTGACATTGAGTTGAGAAACGGTGGTTCCATCAGCAGGGATAGAAGATGGATTCGCGGACGGACTTGTTACAACTGGTGCTACTCCAGCAATTGCCATCGCTGGTATTGTTGTTACAAAAAGCGATACTATTAGAATCATTGCCAACGTAGTCATCAGAATCTTCTCTTTTTTCATCTTTTTTTTACCTCCTTTGTTTCTATTTTCACCCTTTTGCTTTGTACATTAAAAAATAAAAAGGTGGCATGATAAAAAATAAAAAGCCACCAATTTTGTATTATTTTTCGTTTTAGCTAGCAATCTATGTCCTCGTATCCTTCCCATCCAAGCACGTGTTTCGCAAGGTATATTGCATCGTTTAGGTCAACTTCGCCGTTACCATTGATGTCATCGTTTGCATATATCTCTTCGTATCCTTCCCATCCAAGCACGTGTTTCGCAAGGTATATTGCATCGTTTAGGTCAACTTCGCCGTCACCATTGATATCTCCTTTCATAATAGGGGCCGTCACCACAAGAATCGCATTACTCGCTTCCATGTAGTCGGCACTGCTCTGGAATCCTGCTTCATTGTCGGTTGCCTGTAAATACGTAGTCACATCGTGTTCGTCAATCCCTATTTGCGCATCAGTAGTGAAATTCCACACGCCATTCCATGTATGGTCGTTGAATATCAATTCGCCTTCGTTCGGTCCCGCACCTGGAGCCACTGTTATCAACTTCGCACTCGTTACGTTGTTCATATCCTCTATCGTCATTCCTGAGAATGGCGCATAAGCAGTCGCTTCTGCTGGCGTTGTGCACTTACCAGAGCCGCCGTAGAGCATGTCGAATTCCTCGTTCATATATATCGTCCTCGTTGGCTCGCTCTCGTCTGCATACACCACCACCAGAACCATGCCACGCATGGATACGTTGTTTCCACCGGGATGCGAATTCGTAAGCACTGCGGTGTTGCTGCTCGCATCGAAATCAGCGGTTACGTTGTATGCCAGCATTCCATACGGATAGTTGTAGTAACCGTGTCCCTTTCTATCCGAGTAATGCTTATCCAGTGTTTGCGTTTCGTCATTGAATGTCAAACTGACCTCATCAGGCATCACATCCGCTTTGTCCCACGTGTACGGCACGTACAATCTTGCCTCTCTAATGGTTGCAGTACCTGGAACTGACAGGTCGCTTGCTGTCCAGTTCACTATGTACGTTGTCCAGTTTGAATATGTGTATGCACTCAGATAATAACTATCGCCAAGTGAATAGGTCAGATTACCATTGAGTTCAAACGTCTTCCAGGTGGTCATGTTCGCACCGCCGGTATATCTCTTCCCTTTGTAGCCATTGTTCACCACAGTCATATTTAAAGTTCTTGCATTGTTCGTATCATTCGACTCGCTAATCGCACCATCGCAATCGGCTGTTACCGTTATTGTCACCGTGTCACCAGCATTTCTAATCAAGTTGTCAATGGCATACACGGTTGCAGTTGCACCTGCGGCTAACCCGCTAACGCTTACTTTATCACTGAAACCGTCAGCAGCGAAACTCACATTAAACGCATCTGCATCCGTACTACCGTTGTTCTTGACCGTTGCGGTGATATTATTGCTCTCGTTTGCGAACAGCTCGCCACATTTGGGTTCGATTTCTGTTACGATCAGGTCTGGCTGTTCTTCTTCTGGCGTCCACTCGCTCAAACTGCCCTTCCTGAAGTAAATTTTCCCGTCATCCGTATTCTCCCAAGCCACGAATGCGTTGGTATTGTCCACCGTTAGTGTTGGAGCTTCGGCTTTGGTCTCGTTTGGATTCACCTTCCTGTTTGCACTGAATGTACTTCCTGCGTCAGTAGAGCCTGCGAAGTAGGCGTCGTAATCACTTCCAAACGTTTCGTAATTCCTGCCGTCCTGCCACACTACGAAGACTGCACCGCTGGAATTAACCGCCATGCACGGGTATTTCTGGTGAGAATTTGTATCTGTGTCGACATCGTTCACCTTCACATCATCGCCAAATGATTCACCGCCGTTATCTGAAGTTGCAGCGTAGATGTCTGCATAAACATTTCTTTTGTCTTGCCATGCCACGTATATCTTGCTGCTGTCAGCCGGGTCAACCACTATGGATGGATATTCTGCCACTTCAGAATCGTCAACTTGGACCGGTGTACTGAACGCAGCACCGCCATCCGTTGTTGATTTAGCAAAATACACGTGGTCATCACCGTCCCACGCAACGAGAATATTGTCATCGCGGTCTATCGCAATTGAAGGATTACTATCCCAGGTGGTTGTATTGGCAACAACAGCATCCGTGCCGAATGTTGTCCCGTCCATTGATTTGTCGATGTGAATGTTATGGTTATCACCAGGCCATATGACATAGATTACACCACTGCTGTTAACTGCTATACCCAGGTTTTCGTGTGGTATAATAAGTGTACCATCTGCATCATTTACCTGAACCTTATCTTTAAAGCTATCGCCTCCGTTCGTTGACCTTGCATAGTATATACTGTATAAGTCTTCACTCCAGACAATGTACACATTATCATCGTAGGCTGCAACTCCAGCATATTCACCATCAACACCAGCACCAACAGGAATCTGCGGGCTGAAAGTATCGCCGCCGTCCGTGGACTTTGCGAAATCAATACCTCCATATTCACTCGCATATCCTCTGAATGCAACATAGATATTTCCTGCGCTGCTGAGTGCAATATCCGGCTCGTAGCCACCTTCGGCATCGCTTACCGGGACTTGTTCTGGTGCCGTTTCAAGCATTACATCTCTCGTCCGCTCGTTATCCGCTGGATTGGCATCGTCTGCAATGCTTGCACTTACTGTTATGGTGTAAACACCTGCTGTAAGTTCTGTGGTGTCCCATTCGTCACTGTAAGTATTAGAATCTCCAGCAGTCAGTGAATACGTATGTGTTTCCAGGGTTTCATTGTCAATTTTCACTGTCACTGCTATTGATTCATAGAAGTCACCTTCGTTTACGAGTTTGTAGCGAATCGTGTATGTCTCGCCAATCGTCAGGTTCTCATCCGCTCCTACTACATCCGTTCCATCTCGTGTTATCTTTATCCCACCGACTGCACCTAAATAATCTGTTGTTACATTTATGTCGTGGATTTCTGCTCCTACAATAGCATTACCGTCCGTCACTTCCACACCTGGAATCACGTCGTTGTTCTCGTCTTTAAGGGATACATTACTCAACTGTAATGCATAAGTGCCCTCTGCTGTTTCGGTGTTAACCGTGAAGTTAACTGTTATGAATGTTCCCGACTCAGGTTCGCTTGGATTCACTGCAGTCTTACGTGCAATACCGTGTCTTATCCTTCCATCGGTTCTACCCGTATCAGGCGATTCTAAAACATCTGTACTTGCACCCAGTAGATCCTTGTATGTTACGCTGTCGACAGTAAACGCTGTCGAATTGTATGTCAAGTCTAACGTGCATGCTCTTAGATTGTAATCCACTGAATCCACAAGGACGTCAATGCTGAATGTATCGTCGGGAGAAAGGTCTGTTGTAGATGCAGGGCTAACACTAACCGATGGTGCCGCTGCCGCCGTTCCAATACTGATTATTGCTAGTCCACTAAAAATTAAAAGAGAGAGAAGAAGTGCCGTTTTCACACTCCCACTTCTCCCTCTACTCTTTTTATCTCCTTTTGTTTTCATTTTTTCACTCCTCCTTTAATCTATATATACTCCTGCAAATTCAACGAAATCATCGAAGTCTATGTCTCCATCACTATCGAAATCGCCTTTTGCCACTGCTTCCGTCACATTCCATGTCCACGTCTGCATTGCTGTTCCATTGACATTTGTTGCTATTGCTGATACGTTCCAAACTCCTACTACTGCACTTGCATTCGTGTATGATGCTGCGGTCACGCTTGTGTCTGTTTGAACCACAGAGCCATTTATCTGCCAGCTTACGTCCACTGTTTGGTTCACGGTGATGTTGAACGTTCTGGATTCGCCTGTGACATTAGCTGGTGTGGTATCTGTGGGACTGAAAGCTGTTATGTTTGGTGCTCCTGGTACTACTTCCGTCACATTCACTTCTATCGCCGTCAGCTCATCTATCGTCACGTTGTACTCTCCCGCTCCTAATGTATATTCGAAACTCACCGTTGTGTTCGCACCTGCCGCTAATGTTCCATTGCTCCATTCAACTATTGTCTCGTTAACCTTGAACGAAGCATTGTAATCGCCTGCTACTCCTCCAACGTTCTCTACCTTTGCACTCGCCGTTATGTCCAGCGATGCTGTTCCATTCGTTGGTGCGACATTCAGATCGCTGTACGTGATGTTCGATGGTGTCAATACTTTGAGTGGTGTCGTATTCATAGCACTATTTCCAGCCTCATCCGTCGCCTTTGCCGTTACCGTGTATGTGTCAGCCACATCAGTTGCAAATACTCCAGTCCAGTTGCTTCCATTTCTTGTAAGACTAACGCTTGTTGTGTCAACCGTTACCGTAACGATCATACTCTCTGCCTCTGTAACCGTATCAGATGCCGTAACCGTTATCGTTGCGTTCTCGCTGACGTTAACCGTATCCTTGTCCACGCCTACGCTAACCGTTGGGTTAGTGAGGTCAACCGTGAAGCTCCAGAT
>JAGXOR010000075.1 GCA_023659785.1 Methanomicrobia archaeon LH_S13 | reverse complement strand
AGTTAATAACATAAAGGTGTGTCTGAGTGTCCCACCTTCGCTCGAAACTCAACCCACTGATTGCGAAGCGTTTTTGATAAAACTTTTTTAAAAGTTTTGTGATAGCATGACGGAGCCCACCAATTTCAAAATTCTAAATCCCAATACCATCAAAAACGCTTCACAGAAAGAATAGTTTCTTTGGTAAAGCTTTCTTTTCTAAAGAAAGGTTTGTCTATAACCTCAATATCGAGCTCTTTGCAGTTTTCTCTGATAATTTCTTCCGCCGCTTCCGCAACTTCACCCTCTAACATCTTCCCCCTATATTTCGGAGAAAAGACCAGGTGATCAGTCAGCAATGACACCGTATGCCGGCCATGCCTGAGATCGCCCCTTGTTACCCTTCCCGCTTCCGTTTCCACTTCGCCCATCTCTTTTTGAGGTAATCAGTAAGATTGATGAAATCAATATAAAAGCTTTTCGATTTTTCTTCTCGAAAATATTTGATATAGTAGTCCATTCGTGAAATAAATCAAAAATTCATGATAACTATAAAAATCGAAAAAGAAGAATTTTATCTCGGTAAAGTTTCAAAAAGGACTCTTGATGAACTTCCATTGCTGCACCAATAATTTCCTGAGTTAAGTCTTTATAAAGCCACTTTTCATTTGTCTCTTACATTTTCTTTCTTCCGTGTTAATCTCGTGTAATCTCGTGGTTCTATACAAATACAGAAATTTTAACCACCCTCCTGAACTTCCTTCACCTTCTCCTCCAATATCCTATTTATTACCTTCCCATCCACTTTACCACGCAATTCCTTCATCACAACGCCCATCAGCGGTCCCAATGCCCTTGCACCCTTCTCCCGTATAAAATCGAGCTTAGAATTCACTATATCCTCTATGAGCCGCTCCACCTCCTCCATATCTACTCTAAGCCCGATTTCTTCTATCGCCTTATCTACACTCATCTCAGGCTTGTTTGCCAAAAATTTCAAAATGTCTGGTACAGCCTCCTTCCCAAACGCATTCGCGGAAAGCAGCTTGAACACATCCATGAAATGCTGGTCTTCCAACTTTTCCACTTCCACTTCTACCCCAACTCCTTCTTGCATCAACTCCGCTAACGTATCCGTAAGAGTCCTGACCACCAACGTTGCTGGAATGTTCTCATACGATTCCATTATGCGTTCAAAAAGCGAGAAATTAGGATTTCGAGAGATTTTATCCGCGAGTTCGTCATTTAAGCCGAACTTTTCCTTATATCTCGCTTTCCGGTGCTCAAACGTCTCAGGAAGCTTACTTTTTATGTATTTCAATCTTTGCAACGATATTTCTACCGGCGGCACGTCTGTTTCCGGATACATCCTCGCAGCACCTGGTAGAGGTCGCATATAAGCGCTGCTTCCGTTTAGCAACGCTCTTCGCGTCTCTTTTGGTATTTCTCGCATTGCTTCTTCCGCCCTTCTCAGCACTACTTTTAATGCGGACTCCGCACGTTCTCTCTCCGCTGCAACTATCACCACACAATCATCTTCAGCAGCGTTAAAAGTTCTTTTCAGTTGCGCTACCTCCGCCTCTTTTATACCATACGCAGGAAGTTCATCGGTGTGCATCAAACCTGCGCCATACTTATTTGCGAAATCCGCTAATTCACTGCCAAATCTTCTTCCGGGTTGTATTTCCGTTCCGAGGATACCGGAAAACCCACGCAGGCATACACCAAACACTTTCCCTCCTGCTTTTTTTATTACCTTTGAAGAAGTATTCGCAAATACGCCCGATAAATCTTCAATTAGTCTCTCAACATCGGCTCTTCTTCTTTTTAACTTCTCCCTTAGCTCGATAAGCTTTATCTGTCTTACGGCCTCGTTTTCAACTATTTTCCCTATCAGCCTCAAGTTCTGAACGCCTTTTATCTCCACACGAGCCCCTCGGGCTATTGAAACGTTTATGTCCTGTCGAATAGTTCCTAATCCACGTTTTACCTTATCTGTGGAGCGTAATATCATGCCGAGCTGCTCGGCTACTTTCCTCGCTTGTTCTGCCGTTTTTATATCAGGAGCGGTGCCTATTTCTACAAGTGGTATGCCCAATCGGTCTAAGGAATAAACAACGGCGTCACCTTCTGTTTCTATCTTAGATGCCGCATCTTCTTCCAGACAAAGTGAATCCACGCCAACCCCACCTTCTTCTGTCTCTATCCCGCCATCCGTCGCTACTAACGCAGTTCGCTGGAATCCACACGTGTTCGACCCGTCTATAACAATTTTCCGCATCGTGTGAACCTCATCTGCAGAATTCATGTTCAGAAGCAGTGCTACTTCTAAGGAAATGTCAATAGCTTCTCGGTTCAATTCTCTGGGTGGCTGCTCGTCATTTTCCACCAAACATGTGCTGTCATATCCTTTATAAATAAATGTTCTGCTGTATTTCTCTTCTTCAAGCGCAGCTTCGTCCACTTCGCCCATTTCGCCCTTTGACACCCTCAGATATCGTTTAAATGGGAGCGTAGATTCCTTTTTGTCCCTCAGCGTGGTGGGACATTTGCAGAAGAGTTTGGTTCTCGTGTTGAGCTGCTGGTGTATTTCCAAGCCTGCTTTTAGTCCTATCTTGTGGTAGTCTATTTCCATTTATTTGACCTACAAAACTCTTAAAACATAAACCATTAACCAAACCCTCCCTTACAACACAACGATTCTCAATCCTTCGTTTTGTCTTATTACATCTGCAATCGGTGGGCTCGTTGTATAATAAATTTTAACGAAAGTTTTTCCAATAGGATTTTTGTAGAATATAAAAGTAAAGCAAGGAGTAGTTCAAGATGCGACTTTTATTACTTCTGATCCTATTCTTAAAAGGAGGGGTTAATCAAAATCCTCTTAAGTATTTTATCCTCTTTTTTATTTTATGTGATGAGAGACATCAGAAAGAGTGAAATAATCGAATTTCAATTTCAGGGTAGGGTATTACACTGGCTAAAGGAAATTATTGCAGAGAAAAAGCTTCCTTTTGATGTAGACCAGGAAGTGCCCATAAGAACAGATGGGAAGCTGCTGCGTGCCGACCTCGTTATTTATGGAGATAAAAACAGAACAAAAACAGAATGCATAATCGAGTTGAAAAGACCGGAATATAATGGCTATTCACTTGAGCTTACCGATAATGCGATGAGGAAAGCCAATTTCCTGGGTTCTCCTTTCTTTGCTACATGGAACATAAACGAGTTTGTATTATGGGAAACGTTCGAGGAAGGCACTCCTCTACTTGACCGAAGGAGATGGCACAAAGATGTTGTTGCTATAAAGCGGATAGAGGAAGTAAAAAGGAGAGGGATTGAAGAAAAGCTGAAGAAATTTTTAAGAGAATTTCTCACGAAAGATTTCGTTGAAATCTGCTACGTAAAGAAGGAAGTTCCGACATTGCCTTTGGACCTTATCTTCATAGACAGGTTGAAATCAGCAGTAAATAGCTTTTATATCCGCATTTCGGAGGACTTGCAGGAGGAATATCAAAAGAGCGAAGATTTCAAGCAGCGGTTGAATGATTGGTTTAGGGAACAAAAATGGGTTTTTGAAGGGAAGGAGGAAGATTTTGACCGCGTTGCGAGATTGAGCGTTCTCCTACTCATTGCGAAGATATTATTCTACAATTTCCTTAAACTGCGTGCTTCCGACTTTGAGCTTCCACCGATAAACATCCCAACAGAAGATGCAAATAGGTTCAAGACCATACTTTACGAATATTTCGAGCGGTGTTTTGGGTATGCTGATCTTTTCAAGCGAGAGTTTATAGATGACCTCCCTTTTCCTGATGACGTAGGCGTGATAAGGCAATTGAAGGGATTTATAAAGGAAATGGAACTTTATGACTTCTCAAAAATAGGCTATGAGGTTCTGGGTTCCATTTTTGAAAATTTGATTCCTGATGATGAGCGACACAGGTTCGGGCAGCATTTCACGAGGTCAGATGTCGTAGACTTAATAACAGGATTTTGTGTGAAGAGAGGTGATGAAAGAGTTTTAGATCCTGCATGCGGCGCAGGGACATTTCTAACGAGGGCTTATATGCGGAAGAAGATGAAAAAGAGCGGTAAGAGGCATGATGAGATACTAAGCGAGCTAAAAGGTGTGGATATAGCGGAGTTCGGCTGTTATCTTACGAGAATGAACCTTGCCATAAAAGACATCTTCGGTGGGTTCCGTTCGAATGTAGAAAATACAGATTTCTTTGATTTGATTCCAATCGAGAATGAGAAATTCGATGCTGTGGTTACAAATCCACCTTACACGAGACAGGAAGAGCTTGAAGAGACTTTCGCATCGTCTGCTTATAAAACAAAATTGGGGAAGATAGCGAAGGAAGGAGGTGGGATAGAAATAGGGAAGAGGATGAGCATTTACGGCTATTTCTTCTTTCACGTCATAAAATTCCTGAACGAAAAAGGGAAAGTAGGATTTATCACTTCCAATTCTTGGCTTGATGTTGATTACGGCAAATATTTGCAGGAGTTCTTTATGAAAAGCTTCAAAATCGTTGCCATTATCGAAAGCAAAGTTGAGAGATGGTTTGAATATGCCGATGTTAATACCTGCATCATTATTCTTGAAAAATGCAGTGGCAAGGGTGAGAGCAGAAGGAAAAAGAACCTGGTTAAATTCGTTCAATTGAATAAGCCGTTAAAGGATTTTATAGACATGAAAAATGAATCAGAAAGGTGGAAAAGCATCAATAAGCTCATCAGGTCTATCAAGAGCAAAAAGAAATATTTTGAGGACGAAAGAATCAGGATTTATCCGATAGAGCAATGGAAATTATGGGAAGAAGGGTTTGATGAAGATACTGGGAAATACAAAGGTTCAAAATGGGGAAAATATTTAAGGGCGCCTGAAATTTTCTTCAGGATTTTAGAGAGAGGAAAAGACCTGCTTGTTCCTTTGGAAGAAGTTGCAGATGTTAGAAGAGGATTTACAACAGGAGCAAATGAGTTCTTCTATCTTACGGAAGAGGAGATAAAGAGGTGGGGAATTGAGAAAGAATTCTGGATGCATAAGGGCGAAAACGGAAATTGGGTTCCTAATTACGTGATAAAAAGTCCGAGGGAATGCAAGTCAATTGTTGTTGACCCTGAGGATTTGAAATACCGAGTTTTGATGATTCATAAGGATAAAGAGGAACTAAAGGGCACGAATATGCTAAAATACATAGAATGGGGTGAGGAACGGGGATTTCATGAGAGACCAACCTGTAAGTCAAGGAAGAGGTGGTATGATTTGGATGAAAGAGAGTATGCTAATTTACTTTTTCCTGAAAGATTTTGGGACAGATTTGTGATATTTAATAATAACATCAGGATTATGGAAAATAAGAATCTTTATGGCATTCTGTGTGACGATGAAGTCTCTAAACCGATAAATATGCTGTTTAACTCCTCTTTTGGTGTTTTACTCTTTGAAATTTTTGGTAGAAGTTCATTAGGACAAGGTATATTGGACATTGATGTTTGGATGGCTGCTTCTCTACCTGTTTTTAAGCCTTCTCTCTTTATCTCTACCCAAACTCCATTGCTTATTGACAACCTATCGCAGAGAGAAAACGGCTCAGTTTTTGAAGAACTCGGAGCAAAAACATTCGAAGAAGTTGCACTTGATAGATAAAGTCAAGCCAGATAGAAGAGAACTTGACAAGGTGGTATCTGAAATTCTGGGCTTAACCGAAGAAGAGCAATTGGAAGTTTACAGAGCGATTATTGATTTAGTCAATTCCAGACTTGAAAAAGCCGTAAGTGTTCCAAAGCAAGCGAAGAGGAAAGGAGTGGATATAAATGCGTTAGCAGAAGGTATTTTATGTGAAATTGAGACAAGCGAACTGAAGAAGTTTCCAGATGATTATATTGGAGTAGAAGAGTGTAGAGAGCTCGAAGTTCCAAAAGGCAAGCCAGAAGTTGAGTCGGATTTACATGGCTTCTTTGTGAGGATAGGCAATGCAAGAATTGAGTGCAGGTCGCATGAGGAGGCGAAATATATTGAGTATGCAGTAATGAACGGTAATGTGAGAATAATGATTCCAAAGGATGAAAGGGTAATTAAAAAAGCGGTTGAGAGTTATGGCAAAGCTTATAATAAGCTCAAAAAGGATGTTTCGGCATACACGAAGAGAACAATTCAAAATAATAAATTAAGAGAAAAAGTAGAGTCAGTGGTTTGGGAGAAGATAACAAAGCATTAACTTCATTTTCTCAGTATCTCTTTAGCCGTTCCAAGAGAATCTTCATTTCTTCTCGCTCCTCTTCTCTCTCAAGTACAGCTATCTCTTCTGATATGTCTTCGTTATGCAATTTTCTCATTGCAAGTTCCAGGAGATCCCTCAAAGTTTCGTCTTGTGCTTGCATTTTCCTTAGCGCAATTATAACGTCAGGATTTAAGGTTATAATAAAAGGAATACACAAATATTTAGGAATCAAATATCTTGGGTTGATTTTAAGTATTTTACTGGTCCAAGTCGTTTTAAAGAAGCTTACGAAGAGGAATGCAAACAATGGCATAAACATGAGCCGGATTTAAATACGAACCATCCTCAAAAAGCACCATAAATCATGGAAATGCCTTTTCAACAGTTCCAGTTTTCATGCTCTTATGTGGTTTTAAGTGTATGC
>JAGXOR010000074.1 GCA_023659785.1 Methanomicrobia archaeon LH_S13 | reverse complement strand
GGCAAATCAACGAGATGACTTCCTACACAAGCTGTCACGATTCTATGTTGATAACCACGACTTGATAGCGATTGAGGATTTGAACATAAAAGGGATGGCGAAGAATCATTAGCTTGCACAGTCAATTTTAGATGCTTCATCACAAGCAAATAAAGTAATCTAATAAAAGGGAATCAAAAAGAGGAGAGGAATGGAAAAGAAACACAAACCAGAGATAATAGAAAGGAAGTGGATGGAGACCTGGAACGATTCGATATACTATTTCGAGGCGTCTTCGGAGAAGCTGCCTTATGTCATAGATACGCCACCACCTTATCCTACCGGGGATTTTCACATAGGTAATGCATTAAACTGGTGCTACATTGATTTTATCGCACGTTACAAGCGAATGCGAGGCTATGACGTGATGTTCCCTCAGGGATGGGACTGTCATGGACTGCCGACAGAGGTAAAAGTAGAAGAGATACACGACATATCAAGGCATCAGATAAGCAAGCAAGATTTCAGGGTGCTTTGCAGACAGCTTACCTCGGAAAACATAGAGCAAATGAAGAGAATGTTGAGACGGCTTGGTATGTCCATAGATTGGAGCAAAGAGTATGTTACGATGGATGATCGTTACAAAAGATATACTCAACTTTCATTTTTAAAAATGTATCATGATGGATTGATATACCAGGTAGAACATCCAGTGAACTGGTGCCCCAGATGTGAGACCGCAATCGCCTTTGCCGAGGTAGAATACGAAGATAGAGGTGCCTACTTAAATTATATACTATTCAGGAAGGTCGATACAGAAAAAGAAGCGGAGTATGTAGAGGTTGCGACTACGAGACCAGAACTGCTTGCGAGTTGTGTTGCCGTGGCTGTGCATCCTGACGACGACCGCTACAAGACCGTCGTGGGTAAAGAGCTAAAAGTGCCGATATTTGAGCATCTCGTGAAAGTATATGGAGATGAAAGCGTTGACCCCGAGTTTGGAACCGGAGTAGTGATGATATGCACGTTTGGAGATCGACAAGACGTGAGATGGTGGAAATTGCATAATTTACCTCTAAGAGCTTCAATAGACGAAAGAGGGCGGATGACTGAAGCAGCAGGGGGATATGAAGGACTGAGCGTAGAAGACTGTAAACAGAAGATAATAGAGGATTTGAATGCAAAAAAGTTGCTTAAGAGACGTGAAAGAATAAAACAAAATGTGGGTATTTGCTGGAGATGTAAAACGCCAATTGAAATCGTTTCCACACGGCAATGGTTTGTGCGAGTAAATAAGGAAGAGGTAATAAATGCAGCGAGGGAAATAAAATGGTATCCGGAGCATTTTCGCATTCAATTGGAAAATTGGGTTGAATCCATGGATTGGGACTGGTGTATATCCCGGCAGAGGATTTTCAGCGTGCCTATCCCGCTTTGGTATTGCAGGAGATGCGGTGCCGTGAAGGTAGCTTCCAAAGGGGAAATACCCGTAGACCCAGTGAGGACAAGCCCGAATACGCCTTGTGTTAATTGTGGCGGTACCGAATTCGAAGGCGAGAAAGATGTGTTGGATACATGGATGGACTCCTCGCTAACTGCACTTTGGGCTGCTGACTGGGACTTAAACGCAGGGGAGGGCTCAGGAATTGAATTTCCCGTGGAATTAAGACCGCAAGGGCATGACATCATAAGAACATGGGCTTTCTACTCCATCCTTCGGTCCATCGCTCTTACCAAAAAAATACCCTGGCGCACTATCTTGATAAACGGGATGGTATTGGGTGAGGATGGTTATAAAATGAGCAAATCAAGAAATAATACCATTTCACCGGATTACGTGATTCAAAAGCATGGTGCTGATGTATTCAGGCAGTGGGCAGCAATTGGCGGCGCCGTAGGCTCAGACGTGCAATTCCAGTGGAAGGATATAGTAGCCGCGAGTAAATTCATGCAGAAACTGTGGAGCGTTCTCAGATTCTCCATGATTCACTTATCTGATTATAAACCTCTCTTTAAAAAAGAAAGCGTTACCAAAGAAAAAAAGAATCTAAGAGTTGTTGATAAATGGTTGCTCTCAAAACTGAATAAACTCATCCTATCGGTGACTGATTCGATGGAAAACTTCAAGTTTGACGAGGCGATGAAAAGCGTCAGGGCTTTTGCATGGAACGTGTTTGCAGATGATTACATTGAACTGGTGAAGTCGAGGTTGTATGGGCGGTCAAGGTCAGGAGATGAAGGAAAAGAGTCAGCTACGTATGCGTTACACGAAGCGATGAAAACGCTTTCTCTTCTTCTTGCGCCTTTCATTCCTTTTTATGCCGAAGAAATGCATTCATACATCTCGAACGCGGGGAAAGAGGAGGGGGAGAAGGGGAAGAGTGTGCATGAAGAGAAATGGCCGGAGGTAAAGCGAGATATAATTGACACAGAAGCGGAGAAGGAGGGGGACTCAATCGCCGCTATTGTTCACGCTATCAGAAGATATAAATCCGAACGCGGTATTACGCTAAATGCACCCCTGGGTAAAATAGAGATATATAGGGCTACAGTAGATGTAGATGTAGAAGTAGATGTGGATACAAAAGGTTTTGATACTGAGGATATAGAGAATGCAACGGCAACGAAGGTGGAGTTATGCAAAAGTATTTTAGAGGGTGAAATTAAAAGTGAGGGGGACGTTCTTGATATTGATGGCACGAAAGTGGGGATAATTAGGTAATCCGCTGAAGCTTCAGAACTGAAACAATATCGCAATCACCGAACCAATCATTATCAGCGCCATTAAAATACCTAATATCGCTCTCTGCCATCTCCCACTACTTTCTCTCTTCTTCCTGTTTACCCTTTTCTTTTTCACCATCTTTTCTTTTTCCTCTCTACCTTTTTCTAAAAGAACGCTTCACTTAAATAACTTAATTGCAGGAATCCAATTATCATGTATCTTTCCGTTAGTATCCGTGAACTCTGTACAATTGATAAAAGAGCAGTCTAAAGTTGTATGTGTTTGATTGTGAATGACCCGCGGATACGAGCCGGTTTTTATGGTGTATTTATATTCTTCATTTGTTCTTTTCTATGGTGTTTTTATTTGAGTAGTAAAGCCAGATACCTTCTGTATTATTTGAAATAATGTTGTTTGAGATGTTGCAACGGTATCCCAGCATGGTAAATTCCACCCCAGGTTTCTGCTGTTCCCGTTATTGCGAATCCACTGATGTTTACAGAATCCGTAGTTATTTCAAATACGTGGTCATCTGGATTTGCCGCCTGAACAATCGTTGAAGCAGACCCATTCTCAGACTGAATCGTCAAATGCTTGTTCACGTCCACATTCTCAACGTAACTTCGCATTATCTATCCTTCCCCTGAAATCCCAACCTTTACCTCCCAAGAATATGCCTGTAATTGTTTTTGGTGGAGGACTGTAAACAGGCACATTATGCGGCTTTGTTGTGGTTGTGGTCACATTCACGAGATTGGGTGAAACATAATGATACCACTCACTTCTATTATAAAGTTAAATTTAGTATATTGTTCGAAATTATGTTATTGTTCGAGTGGCATGAATGGATTCCGATACTGTTATAGTATGCGATATTGTTTGTAATGGTATTGTTGTTGGACCATTGTAGGTCTACGCCATCAAAGTTGTTTGAAGATGCGTTGTTGCCCGTAACAGTATTATTACTTGATTTGAATATCTTGATGCCATAATTACCATTTTGCATTGTGAATTCATCAATCATACAATTATCTGCAGTCACATTAACAACATCACCATTTCTATTACCATCAATGATGGTGTTATCTCTATCTTCTTCTTGAAGCGTTATTGATTTGTTCACGATGACGTTCTCATTATAATCGCCAGCATAAACATAAACCACATCTCCTTCATTCGCATTATTTACACCTTCCTGAATTGTATTCCATCTGTGATTTGCGGGATCATCCTCAAAATCATCATCAACGTATACATCTGGCTGAAATACTGTGAGATGCCCCGTCCATAATAAGTCATCAGTCCCAACCTGATTAATCGTAGCATTCTCAATTGTTCTGATGATTTCTGCTTTCGTCTTGTTCGACACATCTATCGCTCCCAATTCGGGTCCTGCACCGTCTAGGTCAAGGATACTATCAATGTATTTATATGAGGAATTACCGTAAACGTCATCCATCTCCCGGGAAAGCACAAGTAGCGTGTAATTTCCTGCATCTGCTACACCGTCCACTTTTATCTTCTTGTAGAAGCTGTTGCTTGGATGCCCCTCTTCCATTCCAACTTCATTGTTTGAAAGAGCATTGGCTGAAATATAAATAGGAACCGTATATATCGAGACGCCATATAACCCCTCCATTCCAGCCCCGTTTCCTCCTCTTGGCGATATTGCTACGATTTCGACATAATCCGAAGATGCATTGCCATAAACCTCAAAATTGTCGCCAGGAGAAACAGTGCTTTTTGAAATGCTCGCATTTAAGTATGGACGTGGAATTACATTTATGTAGCCTGTCCACATAAGGTCATCGCTTCCTGCGGCACCAATCGTTGCATCTTCTAAGATATCCAGAATCTGAGCCTGTGTCTTGCCTGCGAGGTTATAACTCGCGAGAGCCGCAGTAAGGTTATCATTTCCACCTCCATATTTGCCATCACGACCTTTAGTAAGCACCACAACGAGATAACTTCCGGTGTCAACATCGGGTCCAACGTGGATTTTCTAATCCTTATTATTGCTTTACCTTTCATCTTTATCTTCATTTTTTCCTTTTTCCCCTCCATTCTCTTTTTACTTTTCCCCCTTTTCCATCTTCACTAATGAAGGGTGTACTTATTTTGCATATAATAAAAATCCACCTGTTTAAACTTTTCACTTATTTTGGCCTTGGGACAAAAATAGTCAAACCCTCCTATAAACTGGCAGACATGATGAAATCAGCCATGAGAAGAGAGATACAAAAAATGCTGGACCCCTTTTTCTTGCTAAGTCGCTTGAAACACTCGCCATGAATTCAATTCTCTCTTCAAATCAGTTTGGAAGCGGTCTTGTCTCTTTAAGTCCCAATACCATTTTCCACTGCTCAAAAATATTTTCCTTGCACCCTTCTCTTCAAGTCTCTTTTTCAAATTGGTTATCCAATCCCTCATGGAATTATTCTTGTCGTATAAAATCATTCCATCGGTAACTAAATCCAATAAGATTGGGGGGTTCTTTTTTATTTCGTCAGGTGTGAGAGGAACAGGACTAACCAGCGTTCCAAGCTTCTTTTCTTTTAGTTCATAATATTCTTTTAAATACTTCTTCAGCGAGCCTACAAGAATATCTATGTAGTTCCTATATTCGTTAGCACCTCTCTTCATATTCTTAATTAAGATGTACTCCTTCTTAAAATATCTTTCATGTGGAAGAAAGCTTTGTTTATTCGAAATCCGGCAGCGCCGAACAAGCCCGGCAGCGCACACATCCTGCTTTGTTCTTCCTCCAACTAACACCGTTATCATGTAATATCCCTGACACCTCCTCATATATGTACTTCATCCTATCCGGGCTTGGTGGTCTCTCGTTTTCCAGCAGCGACCCCGGTATAGGACGCAGAGGCACGATGAACGGATAAACACCCAGCTCTGCCAATAACTTACTACCACCTATAATAGATTCATCGCTCTCTCCCAGTCCAGCAATTACGTAACTGCTGACCTGACTATCGCCGAAAATATCTACACTTCGCTTCCACGCATCCACATAATGCTGAAACGGTATTTCCACCTTACATGGAGCTACTTCTTTCAGCACTACTCTATCAAAACTCTCTACATGGATGCCTACGGTATCCACCACATCGTAAAGGACGTCTATCATGCTGAGCTCCTTCGGCGGTTCGAATTGAGCGTGGATGGGCAATCCTGTTGCTTCTTTTATCGCTCTTGCAGTTTCCGCAAGGTAATTTATACCTTTGTCGGGAGTAGCTGTCGTGCCTGTGGTAAGTGTAATATGCGTTACAAGGTCCAATTTTTTCGCTGCGAGTGCTACTTCAGCAAGTTGCTCCGGCGTTTTTCTCGCTATTGTCACACCATTCTTCAACGACAGTTCAATTGCGCAGAACTTACACCGCTTTGGCGTGTTCCAATATACGCAAGTTTGTATCGTGGTAGTAGCTAAGCAGTCCGCCCCGTGCAGAAGTGCGATTTTATCGTATGGTATGCCATCTTTAGTCTTTAACGCTTGAAACTTTGCTGATGGAAAACGAACCTCAGTGATTTGCTCACCGTCACTCTTGATTGCATATTTACCATTTTCGGCATCAACGCTATAAGGCGATGTAGAAACAAACCAGCTCTGCGTTGGAACGTTCGCTACGGTATTGCCGAAGAGGAACATTCCACCAGCAGCGGGTCCCGCGCCCGCTTTTCTTCCTTTATCCACACCTGATGTTCTCGCACCCAGGCATAACAAATCTACTTTCAGATCTTTAGTTTCCAGGTTATGAGATTTAAACATTTTGTTTCAAACCTCTTCGTATGATGCTATCAAATCCGCATCGCACCGGGTGTAACCCTATTCCAACACCCTCTATCCCGTCCGCCTCTGCTTTCGCAAAGGCTTTCAGGACTGCTTTTCCTCGTTCTTCTTCACGATATCGGCTACATGTGCTTCGGCTCCTTTTAAAAGCCGGCTTG
>JAGXOR010000073.1 GCA_023659785.1 Methanomicrobia archaeon LH_S13 | reverse complement strand
TATCTCTATTAGCCTCCTGATAATATCATCATAGGTCTCCCCCTTCTTCCCTATCGCTTTTAGCATATCTCTCGCTTCCTTCGATATTCTCATCATTGTATTATAGAGAGAATAACAAAGGAGCCAATTCATCCCCCACCTTTCGGAAGAGGAATTCTTGGCTCATCAGTTAAAAAAGAAAAACTGTGTCAGCATTTCTTCTAAGGGTATTATTGTATTTAATGAATTACAAAGTTTTAAATCCGCTTCACCTTCGTATAACACAAGTCGGGCGAATTTTTTCGCTAACTTCTTCTTTTCCTTTTCTTCTTCTGTTTTCATCTTCCTTCGCAGCGCCTCGTGTAGTTCCACCAGGATTTCTTTTCCTCCTATCTTCTCGTCCTTTATCAGAAATTCTAATCCTGCTCTTACTTCTTTATATCGCCCCATGGATGCTGAATCTATCAACTCCTCTGCTTTCTTCCTTTGAAAAAACGCATTTTGCACTATTTCTTCTATTCTGCTCCCGTCAATTAAGCCCTTACTGGACTTGCGGGTAAGCCCTTCATGGACTTGCGGGGGCATGGGGGGAGTTGCTGCCGCTTCTAACATATTTATAGCGGCACCGACATCTCCTCTCGCATATTCCCTCAGCGTTTTTAAACCCCCTTTTGTGAGTTTTACGTCTTCCGCATCTGCTATTGACATTATCACTGTATCCAGCACACCTCTTTTATCAAGAGACGTGAAGTGAAGGTTCAGGCATCTTGACCTTACAGCAGGGATGATGCCAGCGGGCCTCGTGGTGGAGAAGACGAACCTGCATGTTTTGTTGCTTCTTTCTATAACCCTTCGCAAAGCTTGTTGCGCATTCCCGGGAAGTAAATCGGCGTTACTGAAAAATAGTAATTTGAAAGTGGCATTTATGGGTTTCAACGCTGCATATTCCCTTATTATCTCTTTAAAAACGTCTATCGCCGATTTCTGCTCGTCATAAAAGAATTTAAATCTTTTATCCTCTTTTAACCATTTTTTACGCTGTTCAACGAAATCCGATGTTTCTATAAGCATGACGTTCTCGTCATAAGACCCATAGAGTTCATTCGCGAGGGCATAAACAAAAGATGTCTTGCCCGTGCCTTTTGGACCCCAGAGCAAGAGATTTGGTATTGTCTTTTCCTTGACAAACCCTTTTATCCGTTTTACCACTTGGGTTTGCCCTGCGATTTCATTCAGCTTCTTCGGTCGGTATTTTTCTGTCCACATATCAACTTTTTCTCTATGGAGAAAACCTTGACTAAAAGAGAATATTCAACATTAAAAGAAATATTCTCACTCACCTTCTCAAAAGACACTTAAAATCCTCATCCTCCTTTCTCGTCTTACAGCCACCACATACAGGCTCATATTCACAACTATTACATTCACTATCGCTCTTTGTATTATCATTATCATTATCATTATCATATCCAAAGTTTTCTAAATTTTCCCGTATCCCGCCTATACTCTCCTTCTTTACATTTCCCACCGGGACTGGAAGAAAAGGACATGCCCACACATCACCATTCGGCTTTATATACATCATTCCCTTACCAGCCAGACAACCACCGAAGAAATGCCCCAGAAAATTTATTATTCTCCTGTTGTGAATCCCTCGCTTTTTAAGCACGTATGCCCAGTATTCAGGAAACGCAACAGGAATTATTATTGCCCTCACTTCACGTTGCTTTTCGAGAATCAAATCCAAAAGAGCTTTAAAATCCTCTTCTTCGAGTGCATAATCCCGAATCTCTTCACCCCTGCCAATAGGAACAAAGCGATAAATGAAATAAGAATAAACGCCTATCCTATCGCCATAATCTATGATTCGCGCTATCTCATCAAAATTCGGTCTGGATGCAATGATATTCAGATGTAAGTAAAGATTTTCGGCGATGCAATTTTCTATCCCTTCCATCACGGCATCATAAGCACCTTCGACACCCCTTATACGATCGTGTATCTCAGGATTCATTGCGTCTAAGCCTATCACAACACCGACATCGAATTCTCGCAGCAATTTCGCAACCTCTTTCTTTATCTGCGTTCCATTCGTGGCTATGAAGACCGTGAATCCCTTTGACTTCGCATACGCAATCAAATCAAAAAGGTCTTTACGTAGCAAAGGCTCTCCACCTGTGAATACAAATGACCTGATGTCTAACGAGGCTATCTGGTCTATCAAAGTCATCGCTTCTCTGGTTGATAGTTCGTCAGAAGACATTTCCCCACCAAAAGCGTGGCAGTGGACGCACTTCAAGTTGCATCTGCTTGTCATTTCCCATACCACATGTGAATTCAGCCCGAAACAACATATCTGCTTTGCTCCCGCTCCTGCATGAATAAGATTTTTAAGCTGTAGTAGCCACTGAAGAAAAGCCCTTTTTTTCCAGCCAACGAGCGCCGCATATAGCAGAACCATAAGCATTTGCTTCAATAATAGGTGCGGCGGGTAATAGAAGGGTTTTATTTTTTTGACCTTGTCTTTTGTCATCGCGTTATCTCCACAACTCTAACTCCGTCGGGTCTATTATCCTTCCTTCAAGTGCCGATGCAGCAACTACCGCAGGATTTGCCAAATAAACCTCCGAATCCTTATGCCCCATTCTCCCGATAAAGTTTCGGTTTGTCGTGCTTATGCATCTTTCCCCACTGGCAAGAACGCCCATGTGCCCACCTAAACAGGCACCACAAGTGGGACCACAAACAAAAGCATCTGCTTCAAGAAAAATTTTAATCAGACCTTCTTCGAGAGCATGCTCGAACACCCTCTTACTCGCGGGAATTACGATCATCCTGACTTCACGACTGATTTTTTTACCTTTCAATAACTCTGCGGCAATTCTTAAATCCTCGATTCTACCGTTTGTGCAAGACCCTAAATAAGCCTGGTCAATGGGGACGTCTAATTCGCTTGCAGGCACAGTATTCTCCGGCGAGAACGGTTTTGCAACCGTTGGAACTATTTCTGATGCATTATACTCGAATACTTCCTCATATTCACTTTCGTTACCATCGGCATAAACCGCTTTATAATCTCCCCTTACCCTACCGCGCAAGAGCTCGAAGACCTTCTCGTCAGGAGGAATAATCCCTGCTTTAGCACCTGCTTCCACTGCCATATTCGAGATCGTTATCCTATCCGAAAGGCACATATTTCTTATTGTGGTGCCGTAAAACTCCTGTGATTTGTATAGCGAACCCGAAACGCCTATGTCACCAATGATATGCAAAATTATATCTTTCCCCATTACATATCGCTTCAACTCGCCATCAAGCACAAATTTCTGTGTCGCGGGAACTTTAAACCACAATCTCCCGGTAGCCAGTGCCGCGGCGGCTTCTGTCGAGCCTATACCAGTGGAAAAAGCACCTAAAGCACCATAAGAGCAAGTGTGCGAATCCGCACCTATTATCAATCTTCCTGGCGCAGCGAATCCCTCCTCTATCATTACCTGATGGCATATCCCACTTCCTTCTTTCCCTATTTCATAATAATTCGCAATCCCGTATCTCTGAGCATAATCCCGCAATGCTTTCGCCTGTTCCGCAGAATCCACGTCCTTGTTTGGAACGTAATGGTCCTGTATCACCACCATGAGCTCCTTTCTCATCGGCTCATCAAGTTTCAACTCCTCAAACACTTCAAAAGCCGGCACGCCTGTTATATCATTCACCATTATGTAGTCCACTTCACATTCGAGGATTTCGCCTGCTTCTACCTTTTCCTCTTTTCCTGCTTTTTCACTCAGTATTTTTTCCGCTATCGTAGGCATTTAAAATTTTCTTCTTGAAGGTTTTGCAATGAATCATCCGTCTTACAATAATATCCTTCTTGCCAATTCATTCACATCCTCTATCGGTATCTCAACTTCTCCCATAAGTGCTGCATTCATTGCAACCCATGAGTTTAAAGCAGTGCAAATCGTTAATATCCTCTGTTCATCTACTGTTTTTTCGGTTATCACCTCGATAACATCCTCTAAATTGATGATTTCTATTTCATACATCTTTTCAATCACAGTAAGAAGTGCTCTTGCACGGGCTTTCGTTTGTTCTGGATTCATATCACTGTTTGTAGAAATAATTTTGTCTGTTTATAAATCAAACCTTTTAGAATTTGAAAGGCAGCCCTTTTCTACAACCATATTCACGTATGCAGTGCGAAGCCACTAAATTACCCATTTCACCACTTTCGTGGATGCTTCTCTCGTGTAGCAACCCATACAAAAATCCTGCTGCGAATGCATCTCCCGCGCCAGTAGTGTCCACCACATCCGTTGGATATGCGTCTATCAAATGCGATTCTCCTGTGCTATCCGCGACATAACAACCTCTTTCGCCAAGGGTCACGCAAACAATCTCGGCACCGATGTTCAGAAGAATTTCGGCTCCTCTTTTGTAGTCCTCCCTTTTTATTGTTAAGAATTTCAATTCCTTAAGACTGATAAAAACCACCGCACTTCGCTCTATTAGCTCGACTAAATCATCAAGCTCGTATTTGAAGCACAGCATACCGGGACTAAAACTGAGCTTCGATTTTGTTCTCTTCGCCAACTCGCATTGCATTTCCAATTGCTTTTTGTTTACAAACGAACTCGTGTGCAGGTACCTCGCGCGGTCTACAAATTCCATGTCTATATCCTCCATGCACAGTCGGTCATTCACACCTGGAAGGATATAAAGTGCTCTTTCTCCTATGGCATCAACGAATGCTATTGCCGCACCTGTGTAGCCCTCTTCTTTTCTTAGTCGCGTCTTCACTCCCTCTTTTCTGAATTCTTCCAGAATTAATTCGCCTTCTTCGTCGTTACCTACCATTCCTACGAAACCCGCATCAACGCCTAATCTCGCTAATGCAACGATTGTGTTTGCCGCCGAGCCCCCTGGTGCCTTCTTTACGTCTATAATCCCTACTTCCTCCTCTCCTTTCGCTATTCGCTCCACCACGTATAAAACATCGTAATTCAATGCGCCTAAGCCGATTACTTCCTTTTCCATTTTTTTTCTTTCTTAATTCAAAAATCGAAAAACATTTAAATAGTAGAAAATATCATCTCTTTACTATTACCAATCTATGACAGAAGAAGGGGAAGAGAAAGAAGAGGAAAAAGTACCAGAAAGTTTTTTGAAAGCAGTGGATGGCTTTTATAAGAAAAGGGAAGAGATTTTTAAAGAATTCGATGCAATACGCGACAACTATTTAAAGGGCAGTGATATTATGGAAGATTTGAAAGTGTTTAGAAGCAAAAGACCCGGCATTTTTACGTTGATTGATAGCATCTTTCATAAAGAGGTGGAACTTGAACATAAGCTTGACATGATGGGGGTGGAGAAAGAAAAGAGAGATAAGATACTTGAGTTCAAGGAGCGGTTCTCTGATTTAGCTGATGAAATAGATATACTTGTTCTTGGCGAATTAGGGTTAGGTTAAGAATCAAATCAACACGGTTAAACTAAAATAAATCTGCGTAAATCAGTTTAAATCTGTGTCTTAAATAGAATGAAGCTATGCTTTTATATACAACAAGAAAGTTCGCGTGATGAAATTCTCAGGCTCGTTATCAAAAGGAGATAAAGAAAAAGCAACGTACGAAATAATAGGCGTGCCTTTTGACGGTAATGCCTTCAAGAAAGGAGCGAGAGAAGGACCAAAAGCGATAAGGGAAGCATCTCGGCGACTTGAAACTTTTCTATGGCACAAAAAACTCGAATTGTCTGATTTACTGTATTACGACTGTGGTGATATAAAGTTAGAACATAAAACTTTATTAAAGGAAGAAAACATTGCGGAATTTGACACTGCGAGAAAGAAAGTCTTTATTGGCGGCGACCATTCTATTTCCTATCCCATCGTTAAATACCTTTTCGAGCAGGGCGAGGTCGCCAGAGTGATAGTCATAGATGCACATGCCGACTTTCGGGACTCATATAAAAACAATAAATTTTCCAATGCGTGTGTGATGCGAAGGATAGCGGAATTGGTAGGATTCGAGAATATAATTGAGATAGGTGTCAGGTCTTCTTCTGCGGATGAATCTGCATTGCTAAACCAAATAAGGGTTTACGGTGCAGAGATGCTGAGAGAAGAAGGTGTACAAGAAGTATTGGATGAAATAGGGAAAGGAGAGGGAAAAACGTATCTTTCTGTTGATATTGACGTGCTTGACCCCAGCATAGCACGGGGCGTAGAAAATCCCGAACCTTGCGGGCTCTCGCTCGAATGCTTGCTTTCCTTGATAAGGTGGATAATAGGAAAGGAAAATGTATTTGGAAGTGATGTGGTGGAACTGAACCCACGGCTGGACAGTGCTAACGGAATTACAAGCATTAACGCCTCAAGACTCATATTTGAGATATTGGCATGCTACTGGGAGAGAGATAATCGTTCGTCACACACTTTTTCTTTTTAGAAATCAAAATCACTTTCTTTCTAAAGAAAGGTTTGTGCTAAAAGAGAAATTACATTATTTGAGCGTTAAATTTCAACTATAATAAAGAACATACAATAACGTAAGGAGTCGTATGGTAGCGGACTATCCCTTCGGGCTTCGGACCCGATGACCTGGGTTCAAATCCCAGCGGCTCCGTACAACTTTTTTACCTTTGTGAGGCTCTGCCATGCGTGTTCGGTTAAGTAACCCATCGCTCCATCAGCCTCTCCCGCTTAACATT
>JAGXOR010000072.1 GCA_023659785.1 Methanomicrobia archaeon LH_S13 | reverse complement strand
TCTAAGTGAAGGAAATCAAACAGTTCAGCTCAGGTTTGAAGGGATAAAGATAAGAAACAATGAATATAATGGAACTTACGATTTGAAGCATCTTTATTTATACGATGAGGAATACAACCAATCGGATTACAAAAACTATGCTTATACCACCTCTTATTACAACTACACCGATTTTCAGATACCTCCAGCAGAGTTCAACGATGTTTACTCTGACTACGGAGAGGACACAGATGGAGATGGATTGAATAATTCTCTGGTAATCGAGATTGGGGTGAATGTGACGAAGGCAGGGAGATATAGAGTAAGAGATGATTTATATGAAAATACTACTGGTAGATATGTGGTATCTGCTTATAACACGACTTATTTGGAGAAAGGGAATCAAACTGTTCAATTAAGATTTGAAGGGATAAAGATAAGACAGAATGAATATAACGGCACTTACGACCTGAAACATCTTAGATTATACAATGCAACATCACCAATTCCAATCCCAATTTCAGAACGTGAATTAGAGCAGAAGATGGAGAGCGGAGAAATCTCACCAGAAAATGTATCAGCTATGTATGGAGAGCGATTGGATTATAGATATTACGCTTATCTTACTTCTTATTATAACTGGACTGAATTTCAGAAACCACCTGCGGAATTCAATGATGTTTATTCAGATTATGGAGAAGACACAGATGGAGATGGATTGAATAATTCTCTGGTAATCGAGATTGGGGTGAATGTGACGAAGGCAGGGAGATATAGAGTAAGAGATGATTTATATGAAAATACTACTGGTAGATATGTGGTATCTGCTTATAACACGACTTATTTGGAGAAAGGGAATCAAACTGTTCAATTAAGATTTGAAGGGATAAAGATAAGAAACAATGAATATAACGGAACTTATGATTTGAGGCATCTTGAATTGGAGAATGCAACATCACCAATCCCAATCCCAATTTCAGAACGTGAATTAGAGCAGAAGATGGAGAGCGGAGAAATCTCACCTGAGAATGTATCAGCTATGTATGGAGAGCGATTGGATTATAGATATTATGCTTATACCACCTCTTATTACAACTGGACAGAATTTCAGAAGCCACCTGCGGAAGTCAATGATGTTTATTCAGATTATGGAGAAGACACCAACGGGGATGGGCTATATGACTATTTAGTGGTCAACATAGGGGTTAATGTTACAGAGACTGGAAGATATAGAGTAAGCGGATCTTTGTATGAGAATGGAACCTATCACTGGGTAGATTATGCCACTAAATCTGCATACCTGAACAAGGGAAATCAGACAATTAAGCTCAAATTCAGTGGTATAGAAATCCGAGATAATGGCTATAACGGAACTTATGATTTGAAATCTCTCGGGTTATACAGCGAATGGAAAGAAGATGATTATAAGTATTGGAAAGAAATTGATTACAGATATTATGCTTATACAACTGGTTATTATAACTACATAGACTTCCAAGAGTTCCCAAGGTACATAGGTGTAGCACCAGGATCATATTTGTGGAATGTGAAAGTCTTGAATCAATATGGTAGGGGATACGAGAGCTGGGTAATAGATGGCGTTGAATACGCAGCGTACGGACCTGATGGATTTAAAAATACAGGAGACGAAGCAGACATAATAAGCATGAGTTTAGGTGGAGCCCCAACTGACGGAACTGATCCATTATCTCAAGCGGTAAATGATGCGGTAGATCAGGGGTTGGTTGTTACAGTTGCAGCAGGGAATGCTTGGGATTACTTCACAATAGGCACACCTGGAGCAGCAGAAAAGGTAATAACAGTAGGAGCAAGCGACAAAGAAGATGAATTGGCTTACTTCAGTAGTAAAGGTCCTACTCTCGACCTGAGAGTAAAGCCAGATGTTTTAGCGCCAGGCGTTGATATAACCGCACCCCGTGCCAATAATACTACAATGGGCTATCCTTACAATGATTACTACACCGAAGCAAGTGGAACTTCAATGGCAACGCCACACGTCGCAGGTGCCGCAGCTTTAATATTGCAAGCGCATCCTGACTGGACGCCTGAAGAAGTGAAAAATACATTGATTTCCACTGCTGGAGACTTAGGTTACAACGTATATGAACAGGGTGGAGGTCGAATATACGTCCCATCAGCGGCAAATCCAAAGATATTGGTAAACCCAGCTACAATAAGCTTTAAGAATTTAGATACCACAAGCGGAACGATTACTTTCAAGAATCTGGACACTGTCACGCACACGCTAACCTTAGATGTGAGTGTGGGAGGAATATTTAATGATACAGGAATGGATTGCGCCAATCTAAATAGAACTTTGCTGAGCATCGCTCCGGATTCGAGTGCTTCTGTTCTTTTGACGATAAATGATACTTTGTTACCTCATTCTCTATACAGTGGTAAAGTTTCCGCTGCTTATTCGGGAGGAGAAGTGCATTCTATATTCGGATTCTCTACATTGAATAAGGTAACAGTAGATAAGATAAATATGAGTGGAATGCCTGCAGCTGATGAGTTTGTTGTGATTTTCTCTGATGTGGAAGATGCCCAGGAGAAACTCATGATTCAGAGTGGAATTACAGATGAAAATGGCACTGCTACATTTTACCTTCCTGATGGTGTGTATCATGTAATAAGTGGTGGGCAAATCGCAACAATCTGTGCCGTGGAAGAGGTTGTATATAAAGGTAATGCGACGAATCCAGAAGAAACATTGAATTTACTTAGAGAATTCAGGGATAGAGCTTTAAAAGACAAATATGTGACCCTATATTACGAATACAGTCCAGATATAAGGAGGGTTCTAATTGAGGAACCTGGTCTTTTGGTGGAAGCGGGAAAGTTGATAATGAAATACAGACCCGCGGTGGAATATGTTCTTGGGGAAGAAAGTGAAGAGGACTTGCAAATGGATAAGGAAGGAGTAGAAGAAGTTACATCGTTTACAAACAAGCTAAAGGAGGCAATCAAAGAGAGGAAAACGGAAATAGGAGAAAAGAGAAGCTCTGAGATAATAAAATCTATTGAGGAATTAGAAGAGCAAATCAAAGCTTCTGAGGGGAAAATGTTCAGTAAAGCACTCGAAAATTCTATTTATTCGCAAAATAACATTGTTGTCGATAAGAAAGCAAGTAAAAAAGCGGAGACAAAAGAGCAACCTGTGGATGCTTCTATTTATACTGTAAAAGAGAACCTGACAATCGAAGGCGACATGAACATTACCTTGGATGAGAGAGATACGTATGCCATTAACTTCGATTACAATAAGACTGGACAAATAATATCGGAGAAGTTTGATGAGGTGTATTACACAGGAAATGTGAGCGTTACTTTTGCAAGTCATCGCAGCTATCCAAACGAAACAGAGACATACATAACGCCAACAAATTCGTTTAAGAGCATCTTCATTTATAGCTACTATCCAGAAGAATACTATAACGAAAGTAATCCTTCCCTAATAAACGCACCGGAATGGCACAAGCTCCTGTATAATCTGTCAAGTGTAACGGAAAATGTGACTTTTGTAGCAGACTACGATAAGCTGGTAGAAAGAACCACGGATTACAAAGTGGCATTGAAACCAGAGCTTGCTTCGTGGCATTATCATACTTGGCATCCAGACATGTGGCTTTCAATTACCAGTATTTACGAAATGAACGCACCATTACATAGAACTGAATGGCTATCTTCACATCCAGTTTCTTATACTGGTGAATACGAGCAATATGCCGAGTGGTGGAATGAAACATATCCTGATTGGTCGTATAACATCTTAGAGAAATGCTATCCAGCGGGATCAAAACCTCGCTACGCAATAGGTGAGCATCCATTCAAATCAGGTGTTAAAATTGACATTCCTTGGGAAGGCACGCTGGGCATATATGGAACAATATCAGAGGATACTTATGGAAACAGTTTTGCAAACGAATCGCGGTGTAATATCACAGAGTTTGATAACTTCTTAATATGGAATCCTGGAGTTTCTGGCAACCTTACAGTGATAAAAGATGGTGAAGTGGTGATAGACCATGTTGATATCTGGGATTACTTCTTTAACTCCACGTATTTCGAAGGAACACCTAACTTCAAGGTGATTATTCAGGGAAACAGCAGTTCAAGATTATCAACATACACAAGAACAGAAATGGAGTTCACGGCAGACCCGGCAAGAGATTATCAACCACCGGAAGTTACGATGAGAGCGTTAGGTTCTGATTTGAATAATACTGTCCCTGGAGGCGATGTAAAGGTCGAGATAAATATAGAAGATGAAAGCAATATATCAGATACAACACTTGAATATTCGGTTGATAATGGAACGACATGGAATCCGGCTTCGATAACTTATAAAGGAATAAAAGGTTATAAACCTATAACCGGTGGGAACAGGACTGTTGTTGACGAAACTTACACAAGTCCAATTTATTCCAAAGTGAGGATATTCATGGACGATACGGAGGACAACGACGAAGTTTATTACAACTATGACTTCACCCTGAAGAAATCTGATGGTACAGAATATACGAAATCCGGGACTTCCACAAGCACTCTCGGGGATATAAATGATACATTGTACTATGACGAAGACAATGACGGCATTCTTGATTTGTTCAAGAGCATTTATATCTGCGCTTACACGGAAGACGATGATACGCTGGATGTGAAAGTGGAAGGATGGAACGGGAGTGTGTGGGAGTGCTTGTATGGGAAGAAAATAAGGGGATATGAAGCTGATTTGGGCGATATGAATAACACTTTCGTATCTTTGAGGGCGAATGCTACTGATTCAGTGGGAAATAGTATATCGCAAACGGTAATAAAAGGATTTTATGTAACTCCATCCACAGGCATTTCAATAAGTGGTATAACCACAGAGGTATTATGCGAAGATAGCGTGCATGGTGGTTTATTGCCAAATGTGAACGTTTCTGTTTATAATCTAACAACCGGCAGTTTCATCACATCAGATATAAGTGATAATAGCGGAGATTATAAGGTTACACTCTCTGAATCTGGAGATTACGAGCTAATAGCAAATAAAACAGGGTTTAATAATGTAACAAGAAATGTATCGGTAGTAAACGAAACCAATGTGAACTTCCGAGGAAACTATGGACTCGTCCCTGAAGACCCTGATATGCCCTACGTCTTAGAATGTATAAATCACTGGCTGTATCCGCCGAAATGTCATCCAGAATGTTATCTGACCATGTCAAAGGTGTTGGAGGTAATAAACGAATGGCAATACTAAAAGCAAATACAATAGCAACCATGATAATACCAGTGGTCTTTATTTTTTCAATAGCGGTAATTTCTATTTCAGCTGCATATAGTGTTAATGCAACCAGAGACTTACCAGATTCTGTTTCATCAGGTGATTCTTTCAACGTTACTGTGAGCTTCACAGCACCTGCTGATAATTTTAATGCAATAGGTCTCACTGAAGTAGCGAACAAAACTGCAAACATGACTGTGGAAGGAAAAAAAGAATGGTGCACACCGAAAGCAGACTTCTGCAAGGTAACAGATAACAAATTAGAGCTTTTATGGTATGGACCATACGATGCGGATACTGCTTTTACCGTGATTTATAGGGTCAATGTCCCATCAGATGCAAAAGGAGACAGTCATGCTTTCAACGGGAGTGTAGAATACTACATTGGTGAAGAAGGACCATATAAAGAGGCAATGGAAGGAGACAAAGAAGTAAAGGTTATTACTACTGTTCCTTCAGAAGAAGTAGTTTCTACGCCTATGCCCACTCTGACACCAACTCCTTCACCGACACCTGCATTAACACCTACGCCCACACCGGAGGTAACACTACTCACGCCTACGCTAACACCTGAAGTGACGCCTACACCGCTTATACCTACTCCAAGCCCAACACCTCCGTCATCACGGATACCAACACCAACGCCAAAATCACCAGGCTTAGAAGCTGTTTTCGCTATCGCAGTCATATTATCAGTCGCTTATCTGACGCTGAGAAGGAATGGAAATAAATGATGAATAGAAAAGCTTATAAAGGAACAAAAAATTACAAATTTATGCTCCTCATATCAAAAATGCTTTCGCTGAAAGCGAGGGGAAAGTGATGAGGAGGCAAGTTAAGACAAAATAGGAGGTGAAAAAGAAAAAAATGAAAGCAAAAATGGCTTTGATGATTGCAGCGATATTGATAATATCAGTGCTTAGCGTTGCCTTTACACCAGCGGTGTCGGAAGAGAATATATCTGACAACGTAACTGACAGTAATCTGACCGAAATAGGAAACGAGACATTATCCAATGAGAGTTCAGCGATAAATCTGAATTTAACAGGCAATGTTTCCCCCGATATAATGAGGGAAGAAGAACAGTATAAGAGATTCAAGGACCCCTTTTACGAGGAATGGCAGAGGAGACATGAGCTGTTTGAGCATCCAAAGAGAATTGAAGATAGAGAAAAAGAATTTGAAGAAGGAGGTATGCCACGAATGCCCGATGAGGAGGTAAGAGAAAGCACTCGCTTCAATATTTCGAAAATCCAAGAAAGGATAGAGACCTACAATATGGGAACTTACTTTAACATCACTGGAAACTACTCAGAGCTTTGGAATGAAACCCACGATGCAAACTACACCTACGCATACATTATTCCCGATCTGGACGGCGATGACAACCCTGATGTTTTAGTTTACACTGGAAAATATGACCCATTAACAGATACCGATATGGGAAAGGTGATAGCGAAGAAGGGAATCGATGGAACTCATCTCTGGGAAGAATCAGTCAGTGTAACAGGAGGATGGTGTGACATCGATGCACGCCCAGCAGGAGACCTCGATGGCGATGAACTGGACGATGTGATCGTTGAAATGGACAAAA
>JAGXOR010000071.1 GCA_023659785.1 Methanomicrobia archaeon LH_S13 | reverse complement strand
CTAATACTATCAAATAATAGAAAAATGGACAAAAAGTTCATATTTTGTTATCATACACTTACAAAATGCACATTCGGAAGGTGATAGAAAATTTAAGGAGATAATGTAAAATGGGAGAAGAAGCAATAGCTTTTGAGGACGCAATGAAAAGATTAGAGAGCATAGTAGAAACGCTGGGAGAAGGCAATCTTTCCTTAGAGGATTCACTGAAGATGTTCGAGGAGGGAATGGAGCTGTGCACGTTTTGCAATAAGAAGTTAGACGAGGCGGAGTACAAAGTGGAGAAGCTGATGGAGCGCAAAGGAGGAGAGATAAGCGTGGAGGAATTCAAGACCAAGACGGAGGAGTAAAAAAAAGAATGAGAGCGGAGGAAAATGAAAAAGTGCGAGATGACTTAGAAAAAGCATTGTATTATGCAACGAAGTTCGCTAACAAAGTTTTTGTGGTAAAATTCAGCGGTGAAGTATTGGCAGATGAAGGCACAATGGAACTGGTAATTTCCGATTTGATCACGTTAAAATACGAAGCAGGCATAAATGTGGTCGTTGTTCACGGAGGCGGTAAGAGAATAACGTCTATAATGGACAATTTTGGTTTAGAGGCGAGATTTATTGATGGATTAAGAGTTACAGATGCTAATACGCTTGCGGTTGTCCAGGCAGTACTATCGGATTTTAATCAAAAGATAGTTTGGAATATAAATCAAAAAGGAGGTAAAGCAATTGGCTTTTCTGCCGTTTCCGGCAATTTGTTTACCGCGAGAAAGATACATCCGGACTTAGGATTTGTTGGCAGCATAGAAAAGGTTGATGATGAACTTGTCGCATTATTAACGCGGAATGGATACATCCCGGTAATCTATACGATAGGCGCAGACGAAGAAGGCACCCTGCTTAACATTAATGCAGACCACGGTGCGAGTGAACTGGCATGCAGTCTGCACGCGGAGAAGCTCATCATTTTAACACCGGTGAGGGGGGTGTTACGAGATATAAATGATGAAAACAGTTTGATACCTACACTGACCCTATCAGAGGCAAAAAGCATTCTGGAAGCGAGTTTTATAACCGAGGGTATGAAACCGAAGATAGAATCCTGCATTGATGCGGTAGAGCATGGCGTTAAAAGCGCACATATTATTGGATTGAAAACCCACGCAATATTGCAAGAGGTATTTACCGAAACGGGCTCTGGAACGATGCTAATGGAGTAAATTGACTATGCTAAATATTCACGAATACGAATATTTCCAATTATTATAATATGAAGACTATCTAAATCTAAACTATCTGAGGATGAAATATATAATAGTAACCGGAGGCGTGATGAGCGGGCTTGGAAAAGGCATCTCAATGGCGTCCATCGGTAGAATACTAAAGGACCATGGATATAAAATCGTGCCAATAAAAATTGACCCTTACATAAACATAGATGCTGGGACGATGAACCCATACCAGCATGGAGAAGTGTATGTTCTGGGAGATGGCACCGAGGTTGACCTTGATTTGGGGCATTATGAAAGGTTCATGGATGTAAAACTGGGAAGAGAGCATAATATAACTACGGGGGTCGTTTATTCTGCCGTGATAGAGCGGGAAAGAAAAGGTGAATATCTGGGACATACGGTACAGATAATCCCGCATGTGACGGATGAGATAAAGGCACGAATACGAAAAGTCGCTACGAAAGGTGGAGCAGACGTATGCTTGGTGGAAATAGGCGGCACGGTTGGCGATATAGAGAGCATGCCATTTCTGGAAGCGGTGAGGCAGATGAAATTGGAGGAGCATGAGAACGATTTCCTTTTTGTTCACGTTACTTTAGTTCCTTTCACAACGCTCCACGAGCAAAAAACGAAGCCCACACAGCACTCCGTGAAAGCACTCCGTGAATTAGGACTTCAACCCGATATAATCGTATGTCGGGGCAAAGAAGCGCTAAAAGAGGATGTGAAAGAGAAAATAGCAATGTTCTGTAACGTGAGCCCGGGAGCGGTGATCAGTGCACCAGATACAGAAGACATATATGAAGTGCCACTATTGCTGGAAAAGGAAGGTATTTTCTCTTATATAAAGGAAAGGATGCGGTTAAAACAGTTAAAGGAAGACCATGCTTGGGAGAGAATGGTAGAAAGGAGAAAGTCATGTGATGATAAAAAAAATTTTATAGCAATAGTGGGGAAGTATGCAGAGTTAGAGGATTCGTATTTGAGCATAAAAGAAGCGATAAAGCATGCTGCTACGGAATTGGGATGTAAAGTAGATACGAAATGGGTAGAAGCAGAGGATTTGAAAGGAGAAAAAGATGCACACTCGCTTTTTTATGACGTTCATGGAATACTTGTTCCAGGAGGATTTGGTGCCCGGGGTGCGGAAGGGAAAATAAAGGCGATAGAATATGTAAGGGAAAATAAAATTCCATTTCTTGGGCTTTGTTTCGGATTCCAATTAGCGGTGATAGAAGCAGCGCGGAACGTTGCAGGGCTAAAGGATGCGAATAGTTCTGAACTTTATGAAACTCCGCATCCGGTAATAGATTTGCTGGAAGAGCAAAGAAAAGTGGTTAAAAAGGGTGGAACAATGCGGTTGGGTGATTATGATGTGTTCATAAGACGAGATACGTTGGCAGAGGAGGCATACGGAAAAAAGAAGATAGTAGAAAGACACAGGCACAGATATGAGGTAAATCCTGAGTATATAGAAACACTAAAGAGAGAAGGGCTGGTTTTCTCGGGCACAGACAGAACTGGTGTGAGGATGGTGATATTGGAAATTCCACAGCATCCCTTTTTCTTCGCTACGCAGTTTCATCCTGAATTCCGGTCTAGACCAAATAGACCTTCACCACCGTTCAAGGCGTTTTTGGAAGCGTGTTTGCGTGTACGCCCAATCTAAAAAATCCAAAACCTATACAAATACAAATAATAGATAAAAATGACCTGGGCGATATGGGTAACAGGTTTACCGGGCAGTGGTAAGACCGTAATAGCAGAGGAAGTGAGAAATATTCTGGAAGAAAGAGGCATAGCTGATGCGAAGGTGCTTGAACTCGACGAGATAAGAAAATTTATCACACCAAAGCCTTCTTACTCGGATACGGAACGAGACATTGTGTATAGCTCGTTGGTTTACATGGCAAAGCTTTTGGTGGAGAGTGGCAAGCCGGTTATAATTGATGCCACTGCAAATAGAAGGAAATACAGGGAAAAAGCGAGGGGGGACATAGAAAAAATCGCTGAAGTGTATGTGAAGTGTTCTTTAGATACGTGCATGGAAAGAGAAGGGCGGAGGAAAGCGAGGTATGCTCCTTCTGGTATATATAAGAATGCAAAGGAAGAAGGTGCAACGGTGCCGGGTATGAACGTGCCGTATGAAGAGCCACTGAATCCTGAGGTTGTGGTGGATAGTGAAAAGATGCGTGCGAGGGAGTGTGCGGAGAAAGTTGTGGATTTTATAAAACACTTTCTTTCTAAACTATAATATAATATAACTTTATTTAATCAATCTTTCTTTTCCAAAGGAAGTTTGTTGGTAAAGCTTTTCTTTCTAAGAAAAGGTTTAAATTTAACATTCTTGAGAGAGCGTGCTGCCTCTTCTCCTCCTCACGCTCTTGATACGTCCTTATTGCTCTGAGGAGGTCTATTCTTCTGAACTCAGGCCAGAACGGAACGCAGAAGTAAGCTGCACATTCGTTCCCCAATGCTTGCCAGGGCACGAAATTGCTCAATCTCTGCTCACCTCCAGTCCTTATTATCAAATCCACAGCCGTTTTTGCTCCAAATGCTGAAGCAGAAGACCTATTTTCTATTTCGCTTATGTATAAATGCTTTGATATTGTCTCTTCATTTATGTCCTCCGTGGATAGCAAGCCTCTTTTTACCATATTTGCTATTATACGCACCGAATCAACTATCTCCATCCTTCCACTATATGCTACTGCAATGAACAGTTTAAATTTGTTATAATGTGACGTTGCATGTTCTGCCTTTTTTATCTCCTCTTTTAGTGATTCGGGCAGCAAATTGATGTTCCCTATCGCTTTCACACGCACCCCGTTCTTATGAACTCGTTCACCCTTGCTTATCTTCCTGAATTCATTACGTATCAAGTTAAATAGCCTCTCTTTCTCCTCTTCCGACCTGCAAAAGTTTTCAATAGAAAAAGCATAAATCGTGAGTTGTTTCACTCCGAGATCAAAGCACCATTCTATCACGTCCTCTGTTATCTCCGCTCCATAGAGGTACCCCTCTTCCGTTGAAAGCCTTATCTTCTTCGCATACCTTCTATTCCCATCCATGATTACTGCCACATGCTCGGGTAATGACTTCTCTAATGTCTCCTCTTCCAGTAATTTCTCGTATTCCCTATAAGCCCTATCTCGCAACCATCTGTGCATTCCCACAGCTTTGCGCAGTGCAAAGTCAAAGTACTTCATTCGGGTATTTTTTATCTTCATTCCTCTCTTCACGCCCTACCCTGCCCTACTTCCAAAGTCCATTACCTTCGCTTTCATCTCATAAAGCTCCACAAGCGTTGCACACCCAGGAACAGGAGTTATACCCCTTTTTTTCTGATATGGTGTTTGTGATTGCCATGCCCCGGAATTTATAAGTAACACATTCCGGTATTTAGAAATGCCAACCGTATGGACATGTCCGCAATGGACTATATCGGGAACTGGATAAATTACTCCATAATCATGCCCATTGGGAATAATAGAGACGATGTTTCCGTAGATTGGATCAACATGCCTCCTTCTAAGCATTTCTACCATTACTTCTGCCGGTTTTGAATAACTCAGCCGCGATACCGAGTTAACAAAATCATCGTAAGATTGCCCATGGTATATCAAGACAAGCCTGCCGCCAATTTTTATGTATGCGGGGTTGCTCACAAAATACGTATTATCAGAGAAGAGTTTCCTGATGTCTTCTGGTAAAGGGGGCTGTGGTTCTGCATTCCTGACGGCATCATGGTTTCCAGGCGATATCACCACATGTAGATAAGAAGGAAAATCGTGGAAATATCCTGCCGCTGTTTTATATTGCTCTTCTATATCCATAATTGACAAATCATTCTCCTGACCCGGATATACCCCTATTCCATCCACGATATCGCCAGCAACAATTAGATACGCAATCCCGATGCTTTTGGCTTTCTCCTTTAGCCACTGCACAAAACTATTCCACGATTCTTCCAAAAACGTCTTGCTTCCTACATGCATATCCGAGATAAACAACGCATATGATTGCTTTTGTTTCTCATTCCTCTCCCCCATCTTGCCATCGTTAGAACCACGGTTGGAGTTGTAACTGGCTGAAAGAGGGCGTGATAATTGCGAAGCGGGAGAAGGGAGAGGCACATCAGGACGTATTACCCTATTTGCAAATAAGTAACCTCCGTTATATAAAGAACCAGTAACGCCTATTATTTCATCAGGTATTATTTCCTCTTGACGTTGCATGACAACCGAGAGATGCCCGGTAGGGTCTTCCAATTCCACCCGTAGATTCCCTTTTGCTGTTTTATTTACATACGAAACCATCCCCACCACTGAAACCTCTTTGCCACTCCTACCGTTTTTTATAAACCTTATCTGCCTACAGTTCATCCTCTTTTTTATTATCCCGCTTATCCTTTCATATCTGTCGAGGAAATGAGGTAAGAAATCTTTGTGGTCCACTCCTCTTTGGCTATCAGAGAGCGATTTAATTATAGCCGGGGCAGTTACTGTTACTGGTGCTTGCCTTTGGAAGCCGTTGCCTTTTTCTCCATCTTCTGCTCGGCTATTTTTGATAAACTCCGCTATCTGCTCGCTGGAAATCACAAAAATCGAGGTGTCTAACGAATTAGCCACGCTTTCTACTATTTCATCAAGATTAAAGTGACTTTGGGCTTCTGATTGATTTAACAGTTCAATCGCTTCTGGCTGGACTTGAAATCCGAAATCGGCAAACCTCTTCACCATCTCTATTCCTCTCTGACTTGTTTCTTTGGTAAAGCTTTCTTTTCTAAAGGAAGGTTTTTTCATCACATCCATTCCTTTACCTTCGCTTCTATATCCTGCTTTGGCAATGCCCCTTGTATGACATCCACAAGTTTGCCATTTTTAAAGATGAACATCGTGGGTATAGCCCTTATTGCGAATTCAGTAGCTGTTCTCGGGTTCTCATCCACGTTCAGTTTTCCAAACACGACTTTACCGGCGTATTCCCTTGCTAATTCTTCTATTACCGGTGCAACCATTTTGCAAGGAGCGCACCAGGGAGCCCAGCAATCCACGATGACCAGCGGATATTTTCTTACTGTTTCTACAAAGCTATTGTCTTCCATCGTCATGGGATGGTCCATTACCCCTACTTCTTTTTTTCTACCCTCTTTCATTGCTTTTATCTCCGCTTCCATCTCCCGCATCTTTCGCTCCTTTATTCTCTCTACTTCCATCTCCTCTTCTGGATAACTTACACGGTTCCCTTCTCTTTCTTCCATCATATCTCTTCCTCTGTATTTGTTGATTTTTTAAAGTATTGAATTTAGTAAAACTTGTGCTCTATATCTATACATAAGAAAATTTTTGTGCCGTATTGTGGTTGCCTCTAAACGGTCATTGCCATCTTCATGAAAGGCATACCGCAGGGACCGTGCAATACGGCGGTGTTTGTAGCCCTTCGTTTGCCATAGCAATCACCCTTCGCTTGTTCAGCGAGGTCACGCTACTCTTCGAAAAGGGCATTTTTATATACGCTCTTGTTGTATTTAAACTTATTTACACATTGCTCCCTTTCTTCTTATTCGGCTATTACTTATTACTACCCTGATATATGATAACAAAATATGAACTTTTTGTCCATTTTTCTATTATTTGATAGTATTAG
>JAGXOR010000070.1 GCA_023659785.1 Methanomicrobia archaeon LH_S13 | reverse complement strand
GTTTCAAACCTCTTCGTATGATGCTATCAAGTGTGCATCGCACTGGGTGTAACCCTACACCCTCTATCCCGTCCGCCTCTGCTTTCGCAAAAGCTTTTGGGACTGCTTTTCCTCGTTCTTCTTCACGATATTGGCTACATGTGCTTCGGCTCTTCTTTAAAGCCGGCTTGCCAATAATCGCGGTGTGGTCCCCTTCTCCGCATCGCATTTAAGGTCTTTTATCCACACTTTTCCTTAAATGTTCACCTCATTTCAGTTAACTATATTTATATTTCTTTAGTATATAAACTTTAATAGATGTGGTGGATGTGAATTAACCATTCACAGGCACCCCACCACATCTAATACTATCAAATAATAGAAAAATGGACAAAAAGTTCATATTTTGTCATAAGTATAGGAAGTAAAAAAAGCACGGGGATTATCTATTACCTATTGATCGTCATAGAAGAGCCGAAGGCGTAAACAATGCATATCGGAATTATCACATGCGAGATTTTAAGGAGAGAAATAAAAGAAGTAATCGAAAAAGCTGGAGTAGATAAACTATTTCTTGTGCTGCCCGAAACCAGCAATCCCGCAATAAATGCACTAAGTAGAAGGATGAATAAGCGGTTTTTGAGTGAGATGGCTACGGGTGATTTAAAAATAAAAGAAAAAACGATTGAAAAGATAGAAAGCAAAATTCATGAAAACAACATCAGGGATTCCATGATTATCGAAGTAATGGAGTTGAGAATGCATGATTGTCCTGATAAACTATTGGCGGAGGTTAAAGAGGGCATAAGGAAAATGAGTGCCATAGTGGATTTTGTTTTATTGGGATATGGTTTGTGCGGAAGCACTGTCGGAGAAATAGAAAAGATAATTGAAGAGGCAGATGTGCCCGTGGTAATACAGAGAGACGAAAAAGGGGAAATATTGAATAATTGTATAGAGATTGCACTTGGTAGAAAAAGAGTTCAATCATTACTCCAAGCTGAAGGAGGAACTTTTTTCATGACCCCTGCGGGGGCATCAATCATAAAAGAGCCTCAGGTAATCTTGGAATCAACTATTGGTATTATAGCAGGGAAGCTGAACAGAAGTGTTGCTATTGACACACCGAAAATAATAAAACTCATGAAGAACCATTACCGAAGGGTTGTGAAGGTATGCTATTCCGAAGCTGACGAGGAAGACAAAGAATACTCAAAAACGGTTGAAAACTTCGCTAAGGTGTTCGGGCTTGAGATAAAAACCGAGAGAGGCTCATCGAAACTCACTCTCGATGCTTTACAAAGAGGTTTTGATTCTGTTCACAAGTCAAACCATTAGAAAGTTTTGAATTACTGATGCCCGCCATCTCGCTTATGTTCTTCTTCCCCGATACCACTATTATCGCTCCCGCACACATGAACAGCGTTATCTTCATGTAGCTAAACCAACCAGTGCTGAAGGATGAAGACCCCTATGTTCGAGAAGCTGCGAGAGGAGCCTTAGAGAAGATAAAGAGAAACTCAAAGCAATGAATGAATTGAATTGGAAAAACGTTTTAACTTTATAAGCCAAGAAGTCCCCTTCCGAAAGGTAGGGGGATGAATTGGCTCCCGATTTGGTGATATGGTAGGGGTGTAGAGAGCAGATAACTCTTTTCTACCACACCACCAATAAAAGTATTTATATACCTGAATTTCAGACTATAAAAAGTTTACGCTTTCCAGTTTTTCCATGATTTCCTCTGTCTCAATCTCGGGGAGTGACACCTTCTCCACCATCTTTTCCTTTGCTGTAAATACCACCTTCTTGCTCTGAAATTCAGGTTTATATATAAAAACAAATTTAATTACAACATGATGAATGCGAAAATACCACCTGAGCTGCTGGAGGCGTTGTCATCGAGAAGGGGTTTTTCTCTATTGATAAGGGGAGCGCCCGGCACAGGTAAAACAATGCTTGCACTTGAGATGATCCACTTGTTTGGGGACGTCAAAGCTGTTTACCTTTCAACGAGGGTCTCCCCTTCCTCTCTTTACGAGCAATTTCCCTGGCTGAACGAATGTGTCCCTCCGGTGGACGTAATAGATGCCACGAAATTGTACGTTTCCGCAGATATAATCCCGGGAATTCAATCTTTCCCTGATACGATTTATTCCAGGTTAGGGAAGATAGAAAAACCCGCTAACGTTATAATTGATAGCTGGGAGGCGATAACAGCTCAGATAGAGCACGAAAAGGAAAAGATAGAATCATTAGCAGCAGCAGTAACAGAATTAGCAAGGCATGAAGAGATGAATTTGATACTTGTATCAGAGAAGTTTGGAATTACACCCACAACGCTTGATTACATGGTAGATGGTGTAGTAACGCTCAACCGCCTAACGATAGACCACAGAAGTGCAAGAGAGCTGGAACTGGAGAAATTAAGGGGTGTGAGGATAAATCAGCCGAGATATCCTTTTACCTTAGAGGGCGGCAGGTTTCAATACATCGAACCGTTCAAGCGAAAAAGTGCAGAAAAAAAAATAAGAATAAAACCCGTGCAAAATACCGAAACACACATATCCACGGGTAGCGAGGAGATGGATACGATCCTGGATGGCGGATTCGAAAGAGGTAGCTTTAATGTAATCGAGATGGGAGATGATATGTCCATCTGGGGATACCAGGCAATCGTTATTCATATGCTCATAAATAGCATAAACCAGGGTAATCACTGCATCTGCATTCCCTGTTGTGGCTGGGATGAGAGACATTTAAGAGCGCAGTTGCTACCTTTTGTAAGCGAAGAGGATTATATGAGATATATGACCGTCTTTGAGATAGGACCTGCTAAAAGGGAGTATGAGATAAGTGAAAACGTAAGATTTTTGGAGAGTAAGTCAATAGAGATGGATTGGGGCGCAATTAGAAGATTCGTCTCTCAATTAGAGCCCCCTGTCTTAACTTCTATTGGAACAGATATGTTAGAACATCCATACCAGTTGAAGGAAAAGGGAAAACTGGGAACCATGGTGAAATGGCTATCCAGTGTGATGACAGATACGAGAGCAGCAGGGAACGTGGTAGTCCTTGGAGTAAATCCAAAGCTTGAATTGTGCGGAGAGCTACCACATCTGTCAACCACATACCTCAAGTTGGCTGAATTTGATACCACGGTTGTCCTTTATGGCGTTCGCCCTGCGACTGGATTGCATTGCTTGAAAACCATTGTCGCCGATGACAGTCTTAAATTAGGGCTCACACCGTATGTATAAAGAAAGAAGAGGGAGAAGATGGAGATAGACGTGCAGGTAATGGTGGGCAGCAACGTAATTATCACGTTTGGCAGGGTAGACATCGAATTAACAAAGGAGCAGGCGGAGAAATTAAAGGTACTTCTTGTAAACGCCCTTGAGCGAAGTGAGCGTAATCTTATCCTCCGCGGGGTCAACAAAGACAAGTAAAGTTCTTTCAGTGAGCAAGAAGAAGTCGTCGCCACATTTCTCTCTTATCTCTTTTATGCTCTTTGAGTCGAAATAAATCCGCTTTCCTCTTTCATCTCCCGCGCGCTGGACGGAAGCTATAAGCTCGATAATTCTTCTCTCTTCTGGCTCTTCTTCATCCTGCTCTTTCTCAACCATTTTATCATCTTCCATTATCTTTTTTGTTCTTGTAAAAATCTTCTCTTAGTAAGAGGAAGAGGTTTATAAAAAGAAAAAATTGTTAGTTATTTCCATTTTTGAATCTTCGAGTTTCACCACGACACGAAAAAACCGAAAACTTTTTAAGGCACTTTTGACATATAATTAATTGAGGACACTTGTGTCACCAAAAACACGGGGAAGGGATGCGCGCGAAAGGGGATAAAAAGCGAGGCGAAAAAAGGCGGTGTCCTCGGAAGGATAAAAAAAGGAGGTGAAAGGGGAATGGGAATGAAAATAAAAAAAATTTTTGGCTCGTGGAGATGTTTTGGCAAAGACCCGGCGCTTGCAACGAAGATACTGGTGAATATGGTGGCTGTGACCGTGATGAGGCCACTCACACCCTCGTACATACGCTATAACATGCGGGGTTTAGAAATGCCAAATGAAGAATGCCCGGAAGATATCCAAACCTTAGCGATAGGAACTGCGCTGTTGTACTCGATTGCTTTCGTTGCGGGGTATTCGTTTCTTTATCTGACGTATGGTGTGCTGTGGTTTTAGGTAAAAAATGGAAATAGAAAAGAAGTATTTGTTTCGCATGCTTTATGTATGCCTTGCGGCGAGCGTATTAGCTGGTGTGCTCGTTCATGTATTCATGCCATCCCATGCTGCCTTCTTATGGCAGGCAATCCCGGGATTCAGTGCAATATATGGATTTGTTGGCTGCATTCTGATCATCGTTGTGTCAAAGGCATTGGGACATCACTGGCTTCAGCGCGAGGAGGATTATTATGATTGAATGGATGCATCCGGGACTCATATTTATCTTAGGTGCTCTTCTAATACCGGTCTTAAAAGGGAAATGGAAAAAGACATATCTGCTTCTGTTGCCGATAGCAGCGCTCATAGACCTTCTGTATATGAGCAAGGGTGTATTCTGGCGTCTTCCTCTTCTGGAATACGAACTCGTATTTGGCAGGGTTGACCAATTGAGTTTGGTTTTTGGGTATGTATTTGTGATTGCCGCTTTTTGCATGACGCTTTATGCACTGCATGTAAAAGAGGACGGGCAACATGTATCTGCCTTCCTGTATGTTGGGAGCACACTGGGAGTAGTCTTCGCTGGTGACCTTTTCACTTTATACCTGTTTTGGGAAGTGATGGCTTTTTCTTCGCTTTTCCTTATCTGGTATCGCAAGACGAAGGCATCCTCGGAAGCGGGATTCCGATATATCCTGGTGCATATTTTTGGTGGGATATGCCTGTTAGCAGGCATTATATTACATCTGCAAAGCACAGGGTCCATTGTTTTTGACTCTTTTAATTGGGGAACGGGTTGGGGTTACCTGTCTTCTTACTTTATATTCGTCGGTTTTATTATAAATGCTGCAGTTCCTCCGTTGCATGCCTGGCTGTCTGATGCTTACCCGGAAGCCACGGTCACGGGAGCTGTGTTCTTGACTGCATTCACGACAAAAAGTGCGATATACGTGTTAATAAGGGGTTTTCCGGGCGTGGAGATTCTGATATGGATGGGAGCAATAATGGCCGTGTATGGTGTTATCTACGCAGTGCTCGAGAATGACATAAGAAGAGTTCTTGCTTATCACATCATCTCTCAGGTAGGATATATGGTGGCAGGGGTAGGAATAGGAACCTGGATGGCACTAAACGGCTCAACTGCTCATGCGTTCTGTCACATTTTCTATAAGGCATTGCTTTTCATGGGTGCTGGTGTGGTAATAGAGATGACAGGTAGAAGCAAGTTCACCGAATTAAGCGGCCTCTACAAATATATGCCCCTCACTTTCTGGCTTTACATGATTGGTGCTTTTTCCATTTCTGGTTTCCCGCTATTCAATGGGTTCGTGAGTAAGACGATGGTTGTAGAATCAGCAGCCCTGTCACATCTGCCGATTATATGGCTGATGCTCGAAGGTGCTTCAATAGGTACTTTCCTCTCTATAGGTCTAAAAGTTCCGTATCTTACATGGTTTGGAAAAAAAGAGAAGGAGCCAGTTGTAGAAGCGAAAGCAGTGAAAGAGCCACCTAAAAATATGCTCGCCGCGATGGGTATTACTGCTTTTCTGTGCGTATTTATCGGTATGTATCCGCAAGCTCTCTACCGGATGCTTCCTTATGCAGTTGATTATGCCCCTTACACCGCATCGCATGTAATAGGAATGAGTCAGCTTCTTCTGTTCACGTTTGTTGCATTCTGGTTACTAAGAAGAATGCTTCACGGCACACCGACAATTACACTTGATACCGACTGGTTCTATCGAATAGCGGGGAAGAAGTTTATATGGTTCTGTGAGAAGCCGTTATTGGATTTTGCGAATTCTATTGATAAAGTCCCGAAGGACATTGCGAATTCCTTCGTCTGGTTCAGCAGAAACCCAACGGCAGCATCGAGAATAATGGTGCTTACGATAGGTGCAGTGGTAGTGCGACCTTTTGATCCCACATCTACGCGCTATGAGCGAGACCTGGAAGAACTCAGGAGACTGTATCCTGGCGAATCGGTGCACCGCGTGGCAATAGGAACAGGGGTGCTGCTGGTGCTCATGTTTTTCACGCTCTATCTGCTTATTTATCTGACGCACGGGATACTGTGGGTGTAACCGGAGCCAATAGGCAATAGGCAAGTAGGGAATAGCCCTTGCAACAGTTAAGAAATAGATACCTTTATATACTCTTAAGCAGATATAACAATTAATGGAAAAACTTTACAGTTTAAAGGAAGCGAAGCGATTACTCGGCGTTCAAACAAAAGCGATTCAACGATGGGATAGGGAAGGCATGATAAGAGTAGTTAGAACCCCCGGCGGAAGGAGACGAATACCTGAAAGCGAGATATTGCGCATACAAGGGGAAGAGAAAAGAGAAAGAAAGGTAGTAGGATATGCTCGTGTTTCTTCTCTTTCACAGAAAGACGACTTGGAACAACAAGAAAGGCTAATCAAAAACAAAGGAGTGGAAGAGGTCTTAACGGATATAGGTTCGGGATTGAACGAAAAAAGACGTAATTATAAAAAGATATTGCGGTTGGTAATGCAGAGAAAGATATCTAAAATCATTATCTCTTATCCTGACCGATTAACACGATTTGGATTTGAAACTTTAATAGAGTTCTGCTCAGCTTTTGGAACCGAAATAGAGGTGATAAATGAAGATGTTTATACACCACCGCAAGAAGAGATGGTGAAAGACATGATAACAATAATCGCTCACTTCTCCGGTAAACTCTACGGTATGCGGTCTCATAAGCAGAAGGAGGTGGTTAAGAATGTTAAAAAC
>JAGXOR010000006.1 GCA_023659785.1 Methanomicrobia archaeon LH_S13 | reverse complement strand
TGCGAAAGCAGAGGCGGACGGGATAGAGGGTGTAGGGTTACACCCAGTGCGATGCCCCCATTGATAGCATCACACGAAGAGGTTTGAAACAAAATGGTTGAATCTCATAACCTTGTACGATGCAGGTGATGTGATGTAAGAGCATTAGCATTTCCACAATTTTATGCACCCTGGGAATTGAGCGACCTGGAATTCAATCCTTTAGTAAACAATCTAATCGCTGGAATCCGATCGGTATATCTCTTTCCATTGGCATCCACGAATGAGGTAGAGGTGATAACCCCATCATCCACTTCTAATCTGTTAGCGCGATGTATCTGCGGATAAGAGCCTGTGCGTATGGTGTAGTCGTATGTGTGATTGGCAAACAGAGTGAATTGATATGGGAAAGTTATATTGTGGTAGTCGCCGTGATAACCGTTCCAGGTGGCATTAATGTAGAACGTTTCATTGGACAACTCAATGTGCTCGCTGTGCCCTCCTGTGCCTTTGCAAGGATATGTATATATCTTATTTACAATTATCGTCTGATTCAAAGTTATTTTTCCTATATGCGTTCCGGAGATGCTTGGATAAGTGCCTTTGCCTGTGTCAAACAGGCCGGTGGTTGTAAATAGCCATGAAAAGTCATCATTTGGCGAGCCTTCCGCAATCCCATTTCCATTTCCATCCAGGCAGCTACCCACGGAATCTTTTGCATTGCTTTTAATACTTATGTTATATTCTGCATTATATGCAAGATAATAAGCAGGTATAAATTTCATGGTGTTCCCCTCCCAGCTAAATGAGCCATTGGCATTGGGAATGATAGAGAATGCTTTTTCTACTGATGTCTTATTCATTTCCTCGCTGAATGTTACCATTATTATCGTTTCTACGTGGACAATTGATTCAGTTGGTGACCAATCGATCACTTGTGGAGGCATTGTGTCAATTGCAAAACGGACTGAGCTATATTCGGTATTATTGGCTCCATCGGTCGCATATAGCATGAGTTCATGCAGTCCCTCACTAAGGTTAATCAAGGTAGTGTTTCCCTGAATCGTAATATTCTCTTTTCCATCCAGCGAGTATCCAATCCATGCTACTGGCTCGCTGATTGTGTAATTTAGGTCAATTGAATCAGTCGCATAGGTCTTGTTCGTTGGGGATAATATGCTTATCACTGGAGGTTCGGTATCAATAGAGAAGTTCCAAGTGAAATCTAACATGTTGTTCGCGGTATCGTTTGCAATTATTCTGGCAGTGATTGCTTCCTGGTCATGGTGGTCATGGAAGGGGAACTCAGTTTGGTATGAAACCCGGTATCCATTAGTTATCTTCTCTTTTTCTGAGACCACAAGATACCCATTCATATATAATTTTATACTCTTAGGGTCTATGCCGTGTTCATCGGTGACGTTAGCTGATATGAGAGGCAATGGATTGTTTATAACGCCGACGGGCGACTTATTAGAGTGTTCTGGTGGTTCTCCATCAACGGAGAAATTCCATGCGAAGTCGAGAATGTTCCAAACTTTATCCTTTGCGATTATCCTGACTGTGATTACTTCTCCATTGCTATACGACTGTTCAGTTTGATAATAAACCCGATACCCATGGTCTATTCTGGTCTTCTCTGAGAGAACGTGGAAACCCTCCACATACATTTTTGTGCTCTTCTCTTCCACATCGCTGACATCAGTCACATCCACGGATATGAGTGGTGCTATTTCACTGATAAAAGAATCAGGAGTTTCGTTTGAATGCGCAGGTGACGTGACGTAGCGTCAACAAATATAGTCATCGTGTCATCATAAACAAGCGGGTTAACACCATCGTTCATTGTTACGTTTGTATAATATAATCCATCAGGAACGACTGTTACATTATCGTAATTGCACTTGCCATTCCATACGATAGATTCAGGGTCTTCAACGGAATCGTTGGTGTATAATTTTCTAACGAAGTTATGGTTGGCGTCTTCAATGCTGATAGTAGCGGATACGGGTTTAGAGAAAGCAACGTCAATAATAGTGTAATCGAGGAAACCGTCGTTATTGGGAGAGATACTTGTGTTTGATATGCTATGGCTAATGATGTGGGGTAGGGGGATACCTACTTCCATTGTTCCATTTTCAATAGTGGTTGTGATTTTGTGTGCGAGCGGGTCGCTCAGTAATACATCACTGAAATTTAAGTGGCTCATTCCAGAATCCGCAGTCACATTAAACGTTATAGAAGTTAATGTTCCGGGATTTGTGACTCCATAGCCCACGCCTGTTCTGAATTCGGCATAAGCGATTTTTCCAACTGTATTGTTAATGCTGTTTAGAAGAATGGTAGTACTTACGCCGTCCTGGCTTAGAAATTCCCCTTTTGTCTGTGAGGTTGCATTCAACACGCTGGTGTTAAACCATAATTCATATTGAGCGGCGGATACTTCATTAGTTGTGGGGTCTACGGATATATTAATAGTGAAGGTTGTACCTTGAGAGGCTTTTTGGTAAGATGGCTCGACACTTATTACCGCAGGCATTGCTCCGGCTGTTCCGACCTGCACCATAATAAAAAAAAGAAATATTGGGAGGCAGATTAATATTGCTAAAACTGCTTTTCTTTTCATTTATTCCGCCCAAAACCTGATAGCCGGAATCCAATCGTAATATATTCTTCCATTGGCGTCAGTAAACTGAGTGCAGTTTATCCAGCCATCAGGGGTTGGCGGCAGTGCATCAGTGTGGTGTATCTGCGGATAAGAGCCTGTGCGTATGGTGTAGTTGTATGTGTGATTAGCTAATAAAGTGAATTGATATGGGAAAGTTATGTTGTGGTAGTCACCGTGGTAGCCGTTCCAGGTGGCATTAATGTAGAACGTTTCATTATCCAATTCAACGAATTCACTGTGTCCACCGGTTCCGGCACAGGGATACGTGTACATTTGGTTAACGGTAACATTATGCGCTGGTGTGATATTGCCTTTATGCACGCCGGGGATGCTCGGATAGGTGCCGGACCCGGTATCAAACGGAAGAGCAATAGGTACAATAATTACGATGTTCTGTTCAAATCCACCATTGTTTATGTCTTCCTCTGTTACTGTATAATCGAACTCAGTGTTGTTGTTAGCATTAGCATTAGCATTGCTCGCATGGAAATGAAGCACATCACCAGCACTCACATTCCTTGTTGTGGTCAAAACCTGATAGTAATTTGATGTTGCATTTGCATTCGTTTCTGCAATGAAGACTTCAGAAGTGTTCAGATTCGTTATCCTCACATTAGGGTTTAAAACAGGCGCGCCAGTGCTGTCGTTAATCCAGCCGTATATCAAGAACGGTACAAACGGAGCTGGCGATGCGCCATTTATCACAACTGTCCCATCATTGACCTCGGTCTCAACGCTTGTGACATTTGGGTCACTTAACACCACGTTGCTCAGGTTTAAAATGCTCGTTCTCGTTTCCGGTTCTATTGCTTTGAAAGTGATTGATGCCAGCACGTCAGGGGTGGTAACGCCATTCTCCACAACCATTCGTGTTTCGCCGTATTCAATCTTGCCAATTGTGTTGTTGATTTTGTTACTCATTACGGATGTTGATGCACCGTCCTGGCTGAGGAATGTCCCTTGTGATTGAGAAGTCGCATTCAGTATGCTCGTGTCGAATAACAAATCGTATTGAGCACCATAAATCTCATTTCCAGCGGGGTCCACTGTTATGTTGATTGTGAACGTGTCGTTCTGTGAAATTTTTAGGTAAGACGGCTCGACACTTATTGCTGGTGTTGCAGTTGCTGGTATTACCACTATCATGCTCAACACAGAGATTATACCGAGAATACAAATGGTGCACTCAAAATGACTTCTACTCATTTTCATCTTATCTATCACCTCCTTTTTTTCGTTTTAGTTTTAGTATATATAAAGAAATTGCCAATGAGGCTATTGCGAACACGTCCTCAAAGCCTGGTATTCTATTTTTATGCTCTGGAGAAGGCGAAGGCGAAGCGATAGGCGAGCCGGGAGGAGAAGGGGAGATAGTAGGAGATGGCGATAATACAGGCGATGGAGTTACTACCGGTGTGGATGTAGGTGTGGGTTTGACTAATTCTTCAGAGAAATGAAGTCTCCAGGCATCTATCCCGCCAAGCATGTTGTAAACATGTTCGAAGTTATTCTGCACCAATATTTCGCTTGCGGTTCTGCTTTTTATACCAGTTTGAGAATAAACGATAATTTTCTTGTTTGTATCTAACTCGCCAATTCGGGATTCTAACTCAGGTAAAGGAATGAGTTTAGCCTCTGGTATATGTATATGCTCAGCATTGTATTCCTCTTCTGTTCTAACATCCAGAAGGATGAATTGATCTGGATTCTCAGTTAGCATTTCATGCGCTTCTTCAACAGTGATATTAGTGTAAGTTGCTGTGGGTGTGGGTGGAGGAGTGGTAGAGATAGCGGGCTCACCAGCCGTGACCATGGTGCAGGTTCCACTGTTAATTGAGGTTTCGATAGGAATGACTTCTGGGTCGCTCAGGATTACATTGCTCAATTTCAGCTCGCTCGTCCCTGAGGTTCCGATTACCTCAAAGGTAATGGATGCCAATACGCCGGGATTGGTTACACCATGCTCTGCACCCATTATGGATTCGCCGTATTCGATTTTCCCGACTGTGTTGTTGATTTTATCTGTAATAACAGCCGTGGTTGCACTGTCCTGAGAGAGGAAGGTTCCCTGAGATTGCGAAGTAGCATTCAGTATGCCTGGGTCAAAATACAAATCGTATTGAGCGCCGTAAATCTCTGCGCCTTCAGGGTCTATTTTAATATCGATGGTGAATGAATCGCCGTATGATACCTCCTCTATGCTGGAAGGCGACACGCTTATAGCAGGTGCAGGTACAGCATGCACTATCGAGCCAGATGCTAAACTAAATATTAACACCAGAGATACAAAACCTATCAAGATTGTTCCTCTTTTTTTCACTTTTGTTCCTCTTTTTTCACTTTCTTATCCCTTATAAAATAATTTTCAGTTTTTACTTTTTAAAATTTTGCTCCTCCGAAAAAAGGAAAAAGGGGAAAATTTTGATGTTTTTTTGTTCTCCCTTTTGTTGCCTATTTCCTTATTTATTGTATTGGCTCTCAGTATGCGGTGTGTCCCCACATCGTGCCGACGATAACGGCATCGAGGATGTTTATCTTGCAGTCGTTGTTCATGTCCGCAGCATCTCCCTGCGGGTCATCCCATGAGTGTCCACAGCACGCTGATCCTGGACAACTTTCACCAAAGTGCATACCTACGTATACCGCATCAAGGATGTTCACCTTGCCATCGCCGTTCGCATCAGCAGTCATGTGAACCATCACATCGAACTCCGTAGTATCACTCGCTTCTGGGCAGCCGTCATCGGTTACGGTCACCGATGCGTGGAATGGCTCGTATGCTCCCGCAGTCGAATTCCACTTCCACGAGGTGTACGAATGGTTCTTGCATACGCAGATGCCATCTTGCGCATCATCGGGTAAGCCACCTTCGCTCGTTCCGTACTGACCATCGCCAAATGACCATCTGACGTAAGTGATGTTGTAGCCTTTTAGCTCATCAGGGTTGGTTGAGTTCGAGCACAGGAGTGCAAGTGACTCAAACTTCTTCGACGCATAGTTGTATCTGAATTTCGAATATCCTTTTGCCTCTGGCGGTAAATTGTCGTATATCCCGACGTTGCCGTTATTGACAATATACTCTGTTTCATTCCCGTCATTTCTGACAATGATCACACCAGTCAGGTTCAGACCGGTTGTTGCTCTGCGTTCTCCGATTGCGGTGAACTGAATCGTTGCGACTGTTCCTTCTTCAGTCGCGCTGCTGCTGTTCTTTATTGTCTCAGCGTATGACACAACGCCATTCGCATGGTCTATCTCGTTGGAGACCAGGAGTGTATCATCATAGCCACCGAGGAACGGTCCTTTGTTCTGCGTCTCTGCTCTGACCACGCTTGTATTGTACTTTAAGTAGTATTCAACGCCAGAGATAGAGTTCCCTCTGGGATTAACCGTTATGTTCACATCGAACTGGTCCTGTGGCTGCACTATGGTACTCTTCGGCTCAATGCTTATCTCCGCTCCTTTTTTGTATTCCACCATCAATATCGCATTACTCGCCTGCATTCCACTTGTACCTGTATCCCGGAACCCCATGTTGTTGCCGCTTGCTGTCAGGTTTGCTGTCACATTCACAGACTCCACGTTTATCTTGCTGTCCGAATATGCCTCAGTAGGAGAATCCCACGCATCGTTTTTAATGACTTCATCGTTGAATAGCATGTTTGATCCGGGTTCCATTCCCTGTGCAACTACCGAGACCAGCGTTGCTGACCTAACATTTGCCACATCAATAGGGGAACTTTCCGGGAATACTACTGTTGCAGTTGCTTCCTCTGGCGACACGCCGTAGTTATAACCACCATGTGTATCGTCTGCCGCCATGAGCAAGTCATTGCCATCCAGCATCCATAGCTATGTCATGTTACCTGATCCCTGCGATGGGTCTTCATAAACCACATATAGCATCTCGCCCAATATTGCTGTATTGTTTGTTGGATCAATGTTCTCTATAATCACTGTATAATTACCTGTTCCTGTTACTTGCGAAGTCACATTATACATGTACGTCCCTTTTGGCGTGTTGTAATCGCCAAAGCCTTTCTGGTCAGTGTATGCCGCATCAGGCGCTATGAATGTTGTCCCGTTGAAGTCCACACTTAGGTTCGCTAAACATCCTGGCGGTGTATTGTACCAGTAGTCATACCAGTACATATACAGCCTTGCCTTCTTCACTTCCATCCCCGCGGGTATATCTATATGATGTATTCTTGTATGATTTTCGCCTGGTTCAAAGTTCCAGTCCTTCGTTCCGCTCACATTGTACGTAATGCCGCCATACATCTCTTCATCATGCTCGAATAGCTCTAATGAATCCATGCCCATAAACGATTTGTTCTTGTACCCGTTGTTCACAACGGTCTTGGTTATGTTCGATGCATTGTTGCTCTCGTCACTTTCATTGACTCCACCATTGAAGTCTGCGGTTACGTTTATCGTCACGGAATCACCGGCAGTTCTTATCGTCGGGTTAGTGACAGACACCGTTACATTCTCATCCGCGGGTAATCCTGCGGCAACGCTGACTTGTTTGGAGAAAGTGCCGACTTCGAAACTAACGTTAAATGCACCTGCATCGGCAGTGCTGTTGTTGTTCTTTATTGTTGCGCTGATATTATTGCTCTCGTTTGCAAACATTTCACCGCCGTTCGGTGTTATGCTTTCCACGAGCAGGTCTGGCTCCGCCGCGGCCCCGAGGCATTCGAATGTGCCGTTCTGTCCGCCTACACCATCCTCAGCTGTACTATTTGCTATACTACTATCGCCCATTCCGGGGATAAAACTCAAATTAACATCACAGCATGTGGTAGAATTGCAGTGAACTGTGATGTTTCCGATATGATAAATACCCGGCGGATGTTCTGAGGGGTCAGAAAAACCCAAAACCGCTCTTTTACCTACTACAGGAATATCTATAGGGTTTGTAATTGCTGATCCAGAATTCCACGTATGATCCCAACCGGCATCCGTTATATTTCCACATGTTTTGTCAGATGTTTCGATAGTTACCGTTCCGCTCCTTATCGTCATAGATGAATTAACCCATACGTCCATGGTTTGAGTGTTGCCATAAGTTGCACTGCTATTCTGTGGAACCATGTAGTATATACCTTCTTCTCCTGGTGGCACGGACGGCTGACCAAAAGCCGCGGGTGTGAAGATTACGAATATGGTAGTGACCATTACCGCCGCCATTGTTATGCCTATCGCTTTCTTACTCTTACCGCTTTTGCTTTTGCTTTTGCTTTTCTCTATATTCATTTTTTTTCTTTTTCACCTCCTAATTTTTTTTTATTTGGGTATTTATATAGCGCCCCTCCTCGGCGCTAAGCCCCCACATGGACTCGAACCATGTCTCTCTCCCATAAGGAGCATCCTTTCTTTTCTTCTCTCCCTCTTCTTAAAAAATAAAAAAGAGAGAACTTTTTCCCTCTCATATTTTTGTTCTTTTTCTCCTTAACAGCTTTCGCTCAGCATTGTATCCGCCTTCGTACTTACAAAATACCCTTCGCCTCGTTTCAACTCACTGAAATCGTTGAACACCGGCGGTGCCACCGGATTGAACACCTTGAACTTCTGCTCCTCAGCATTCCATCTCGCTACGTAGTAATAGTTGTCTGCTATCGAAGATAATCCATCGCTTATTGGTTTAGAGCAGTTCAGCCAGCCTATCATGTTCAAGCCCTGTTTCAGCTCAATGCTCATTGAAGTGTATGGCGTACCGCCGCTGTATCCCCACGTGCAGTCCTGGCTAACGTGCACAAAGTAGCCTTCACCAGGGTCCATCACTGCTTCATACACACTATCAAACTGCTTTGACGTTGCATTGTATCTGTACACCGCACTGACATTATCCCATACCGATGCCAATACATTACTTGTGCTATTGTTGCTTACAGTGAGTGGTAGTGATACTGAGTTCCAGCCCTCGTAAAAGGTTTTGCTGAATGTTTCCTCTGATGGTTTACTGCATTCGAATGTGCCGTTCTGTCCGCCTACACCATCCTCAGCTGTACTATTTGCTATACTACTATCGCCCATTCCGGGGATAAAACTCAAATTAACATCACAGCATGTGGTAGAATTGCAGTGAACTGTGATGTTTCCGATAGAATAAATACCCGGCGGATGTTCTGAGGGGTCAGAAAAACCCAAAACCGCTCTTTTACCTACTACAGGAAAACCTGCAGGGTTTGTAATTGCTGATCCAGAAAACCACGTATAATTCCGACCGGCATCCGTTATATTTCCGCATGTTTTGTCAGATGTTTCGATAGTTACCACTCCGCTCCTTATCGTCATAGATGAATTAACCCATACGTCTATGGTTTGAGTGTTGCAATGAGTTGCATTGCTATTCTGTGGAACCATGTAGTATATACCTTCTTCTCCTGGTGGCACAGATGGCTGTGCCTGGACTGATACCGTCATATTTATAATAGCGGCAATCAACACGAGTATTCCTATTGTTGCTGTTACTTTTCCTCTTCTTATTTCCATTTTTTATCTCCTCTCTTTGACTTACTAACTGCTAATAATGATAGTGTGTACAACAGTTGCAGCAACCCAGATCACTCGGTAAAATAACGTGCCACGCAACATCCTTCACTTTGTTAGCATCCAAAGTGCTTATATATGAATTACAATTCGTATCAGCTGCCCATTGACTAGTTAGTGCACCGGGTGTGATAACCTTCCACGCAACATCATCCACTTTGGTAGCATCAAGAGTGCTTATAAATCCATCAGCATTCACATCACCGCACATCAGTTCGTAATTTGACCTCTGCTCTATCAGCGGATAATTGTCCTCTGCTCCTGCTCCTCCATCTATCTCGTATGCGCTACTTCCAAGTCCCTCACCATTATCGGCTCCTGTGTAATCACTCCAGTTATTACCCGTGTAGTTCACGTAAGTCGTGCCGCTGTATTCATATACAATATCGTCCACGGTTGAATTCCAGTAGTTAGTTCCCCTGTTGTCGTATGCCTGCACTCCGGTGTTATTGTTGTTAACAAAGTCATTCCGGCAGACACAGTTCCCTGAAGCGTTAAACAGTTTCATTCCGTACATACTGTTGTTCTCTATCGTATTGTTGTATATACAACTGTTGTTACCGCAGATATACACGCCATACTTGGTGTTGTCTCGAACTATGTTGTCACTCACCGTGCAGTAGAACGCTTCAGCAAGGTCAACTCCCTCTTCATTCTCTATGAGTGTGTTGTTCAGTACGTTAATGAACTTAACATACTCAGGATATGGCGGCTTTACCAGTTCATCCGGATACACGTATATACCATATATCGTGTTGTTCCTGATATAGTTATCTATTATATCCACGTAAGTTGAATTCTGGACTCGTATGCCCGCATTCGTGTTGTTCACTATCGTATTGCTTTGTTTTCCTATCTGTCCGTTCGTGACGTTGTTCAGGCATATACCGGCTTTGTACTGGCCCCACTCCGGGTTCCTTTCCTCATAGTTGCAGTTATGTACCGTGCAGTTCTGGATAACAAACGGTAAATTCGTGTTCTCTATGGTGACGCCGCAGCCCACGCAGTTCGTTATCATCTTATTTTCCAGGTAGTAGGTACCGCCGCGATTTATGAAATCCGGATGACTCATAAGGTCGCTGTTGTTGTGCACTACAATAACATTGTGCCCTACCGTGTACCATTCTGTTCTTGCATTGTTGGTCTCACCCGGTGTTCCTTCATCTACGTCGTTATCGCAGTCTGCAATCACCGTGAAGTTGTGGCATCCTTCTTCAAGGCTCACACCCGTGAAACTTACGGTTGTGCTCGCACCAGCGCTCAGTGGTCCTTCATCTGTTACTTTACTGTGGAAGATACCATCTACTTCTAAACTCACGTTGAACGTATCTCCCGTTCCCGCATCGGCCGGATTCTTTATCGTTGCCTCTATCGTGTAGCCGGTGCTCGGATTCATCACTTCCGGGAAGATGATATCTTCGACCTCGAGGTCCGGTCGCTCCGGTCCTTTTTCCGCCAGAGTTGCGAAGTAACCGTAGAAATAATCGTCTGGCGGTCCCATATCCCATTCCGCAGCCTGTGAGCCGTCAGTTTCTATATAGCTACCTGGCACATTGAACTCTTCCAGAGAAAACGGATAGCCTCCTGGACCATAGATTGTACCGACCAAGTGATTGTTTACAGATATGTCTATATCCGAATCATCGTAGTGCGATTGCGCTACCCATAACGTATAGTTATGCTCGCTTACAGGACCAATGCTCGCATTATAGAACCACGTTGAATAAGGAGTTTGCGTTATCTTCTTATACCCGTAGTTATGCCACCAAACTCCGCTATGTGTTCTATTAGGTGCGTCGGTTTGATTAATGACTGCAACGAAATACCTGATGTCACAATGCTCACCAGATGTATCGTAGCATCCAGTTGCTTTAAAAATATTAGTGCCCGGCGTTGCATTTACCCGCCAGTAATAATGGTGGTTTCCGTTATCTGGGTTATAGCCGCTATACCATACACCTCGTCGCTCATTATTGCCACTCTCATTACAAAGAGTGTCCGGGATGCTTATCTGTTGGTGCACACCGTCGCCATTCCAGAATTCCGCCGTTGGACTGTTGTTCTCGCATGCGCCCCACCTGTGCCAGTGCGCGTATGCAACTACCACCTCGCCCGGAGGCAGGGTAATCGTCCAGTTATTATCACAACCAGGCGCTTCATTCTCCAGAACCCTTACTGAGCCATTGGTAATAGTGCCGTTGGTAAATTCGCTGGGTGTAACATTGCAGTTAGGAGTATATATGTTACGCAGGCACGCTTGAGCCATCGCGGGTGTACTGAACGCTGCTAACACTAATATCGCTAATATCACTATCGGTGCTATTATGTATCTTGTCTTCACTTTTTCCTTTTTCACCTCCTAACAACTTTTTTACCTTCGGTAAAAACCTTGACTAAAAACATTTCTTTTAGCCTTTGGCTTTCACCCTATTTTCTTTGGAAGAAAAAGTTTATTAAAAGAACCTCTTCTTCCTATCTCAGGGGATTTGTTCCCCCATCGCCCCCTCGTGGATTCGCACCACGCATCAAGCTTTAGGAAAGCTTGACCAAACCGCTTCGCACTGCACAGGGACATTCTTTTTCGTTTTTCTTCCGCTTTTTTTATCACTTTCGCTTTTTATATATGTGCATGATAACATAAATATAAAATTTTATGATATACCATAATTAAAAGACTTTCGGTTTTTTTTCTCCTTTCCATTTTTGAGAACCCTAACAAAAGAGGATAAATCGCTGGTGATTGCTGATAGTGTTAGGTTTTTATATGCAGAAAAGAAAAACAAAATAGAAACTGGTGAAGTAAGATGCCGCCGGAATATGCGAAAGAAGAATACGAAAAACTGAGAGAAGAACTTAGAGAAGTTAGAGAGGAATACAACGAGAAGTTGTTTAAACTGAGGAAGCAGATTCAAGAACAGAGGGCGCGCGAAGAAGAGCGGGATAAGCTGAAGGACCGACTGTGGACGGAAAGAATCGTTTACATCACCATCATCATTGGCACCGTATCCATCCTTACCACCATCATTGTAATGATAATGTGATGGTAACTCTTTTTCCATCGCCTTATCTTTCGCTTTTATCTTACCCTAAAAAAATCAAAACTTATATTTGAAAATACCAACACAAGATATAAGAAATATCTTCGAAGTATTACTTTTAAGCCCTTCCTTTAAAAAAAAGGGACTTTTTTCTTTTAGCACAGGTTTTCTTTTTTTACAAAAAAGAAAAAGTGTATAGAAAACCTTTTTATTATCATATATCTAATTTTTTAAAGCAACTTTTTTATGATAAAAAGAAATAAGATAACACTGAAAGGGAAGTGTAACTGGCGAGCAATCGGCACTTTGGTGGTGATAACGGTGTGTTTAGTGAGTGTGATGAGCCCGGTGATGACGCAGTCATCTCTCTCCCTGTTCAGCAGCAATGCGAGCAATGCCACGGATGGAGAAAACGGGGAAACACCTTCACCATCGCCAACGCCAACGCCAGAACCTACCCCTGAGCCTTCTCCTTCACCCACTCAATCGCCATCGCCAGGTCCAAGTCCATCACCTACTTCTTCCCCTACACCTACACCTACACCAACCCCATGTCCAACTCCAACTCCAACTCCATCTCCTTCACCAACGCCAGGTCCCACACCAACTTTGATGCCAACTCCTGCACCCACTCCAACACCAACGCCAACGCCGTCTCCAGCAAAACCCAATATAACCTCTTTCGCTCCCCATTCGCCTATTTCCAACACCGAAGGAGCACCAATAACCTTCAATATTACAACGGACCGAACGGTAAACGTTAGCTGGCTGCTCAATGGAACTGAGGTTCAAATAAATACGAGTGTGAAAAACGCTTCCTATACGAGCACAAGCGCAGCCGCAGGCACATGGAACGTATCAGCAATCGCATCTAACGAAAATGGCACCGCTATGCAAACCTGGGTCTGGAATGTATCATCACAAGAAACACCTGTATCCTCTCCTACACCCTCGCCTACTCCTTGTCCTACACCCGGTCCTTCTCCTCTTGTTTCTCCTACTCCAACACCATCCCCTATGCCTACTCAAATTCTATATTCAAATGCAAACCCATCAACACCTTTTTACATCTTCGGCTGGGTTCATTACGAAAACGGCTTTGGTTGTTATAATTTCTCCTTGAACATAACTAACAAAAACGTAAACAAGAACTGGCTTGCAGAAACATCCAATAACTTCTTCCAGGTTGTTATAACCGCGAATGAAAGTGATTTGCTTGCATTCAACGTCTCAGATGGCGATAGATTTAACCTCTCTACCTATACAGTATCCCGGGAAGACATAAAAAAGGGAGGACTTTTCCATCTCAATCTTTCGCTTGAATCCCCTCCTCTCTCAGCCCCTGACTTCAATGTCTCTAGCCTATCAGTTGATTTGGAGAATCCAACAACCAGCGACGTGCTTAACGTGTCTGCAACGATTGAGAACATAGGTGGCTCAGAGGCGAACACCACCGTTACCTCTTACGACACGAAGAACACTTCCGTCTTCTGCTTCTTATGGAATATCTCCGACTTTACGAACCGCAGTAGCAACACCATAACACAACCTGGCGCTCTCAAAATACGCGTCCATTTCGCTGACCTCTGCGTTCAGGGCAATAACTCTTATGTCCGTATTTATAATGGAACCGGCACCATGATTAACAACTTCTCTTCTTCATGCCATTCCGATTTCTGGTCTAATTGGAGTCTTGGCGATAAAATAGTGATAGAAGCAAAAGCATACGAGCCAAACAACCACGTGTATTTCTTTGTTGACAAATACGATTCAATTTTTGCAAAGCACCCTATTCCCCTGGGTCTTAAGCAGTCAAAACACGTTTATGCTAACTGGAATGCATCTGCATGGCTGAACGACCTCGAGGACCTCGCATCCGGAAACCATACCATCCGTGTAGAGGTCGCCCCTGTGGCGAACGAATCGAATACGGAAAACAACAACAAGAGTATCGTGGTATCAGTAAAACCCATCAATGTTGACCTCGAAGTAACCAGCTTATCGGTTGACAAAACTCCGCTATTCGATGGCGACCTCGTTAATCTCACTGCTACTGTCGCAAACCCCGGACTTGAGGATACACCTGAATTCAAGCTCATATTCAAGTACGGTATCGGCGATGGTAATACGAGCAGTGAGGTGTTCAATGAAATAGTCATTCCTGGGTTAGGTGCCGGCAGCTCAGTAGAAATCACCACAACCTGGAGGAATGCGACTTTTGGCAACCATACCTTCACTGCGATTGCTGACCCTGATAACCATATTCAAGAACTCAACGAATCCAATAACCAGAACAGCACGTCTGTATATGTACGAGCACCTTACGATTTCTCCATCACTAACCTATCCCTTAGTGCCAACCCCGAGAATCTGTTTTCTGGTGAGCTCATCACTATAAACGCAACCTTAAAAATAACGAACTTCGCCAATCGAAGCGGAACTTTTGATGTCTGCTCATATTTAAATGAAACGTTGCTGAACGCAAGTATTGTGGATTTTGATGCTGGTAATGCAACAAAAAACAAATCATTCATATGGCGAGTTTGCTCCGCCGGAAATCACACCTTGACGGTTTGTGTTGACCCCTACAACAACCTCACAGAATCCAGTGAAACGAACAATAATATGAGTGTGCCGATAACCGTGCATAAAGGACCCGATTTCACAGTCACTAACTTGATGGCTCATCCGCAGAACCCGGTGATTGGTGACGTGGTGGAGCTAAACGCAACGATAGCGAATTCTGGTAATAAAACTTTCGGCAATAAAACCAGCAATACTTCTGTTGTTTTCTATGATAATAAGCGCATAGAACTCAAAAGACCTCGTAAGCTCTATAAAACAATCAACGACACACTCACAATTCCAGAAGCATTACAAATAAGGGTTCATTTCTCGTATATCTATGGGCCTTCTCGGATTAACATTTACGATAAAAACGGTTCGGCAATCGAGGAATTTAATTGGAGTTTTTGGGAGGACCGCTCGTATAAAGATATTACTGATTACTGGACAGAATGGGCTTCTGGTGATACCATCCGCATAGAATCACAATCCGGAGAATTCACGATTGACCGATACGAAGCGGTGCTTGCAAAAAATGAGAGCATACCCCCGCTGGACGCTGGAAACTATACCCCTGTTTATGCGGAATTGAATTTATCTGACCAATATATGGGCTGGGCACTCAACGGAACGCACAATATTACCGCCATGGTTGACCCTTATGACGATATAGACGAGCCGGATGAAGAGAATAACACATATACTACGTCAATACTCGTAACACCCTCTCTTGATTTCGCAGTCACTAACGTCTCGTTCAATCCGCCTGAGCCTCTGCTTAATGACACCGTTGAGATAAATGCGAGCGTGAAGAACTTCGGCGTCAGAAACGGAACGACCACCGTGGAAATCTTTTATGATAACAGAACCGTAGGATTTGAGTATGAAGCGCTAATCGAGAATGAATCCGTGACGTTAAACGTATCGGAAGCGAAAAATGTTACTGCAATATGGAACGCAACCACGCTCCACGGCGGCGCAGGTCCCCGTAACATAACTGTTCGTAGTGAGCCACACGATGTATTCACCGAAACGAACGAAAAGAACAACACACTAATCCAGCCGATATTTGTAAATGGTACTGATTTGGCAGTGACAAATATAGATATACCTTGTGAAGACTTTTTTGCTGAGCTGGATGTGAACATTACCGCAACGATAGCCAATCTCGGTGCGCTCAATGTATCCAACTTCTCAGTCTTCTTCAAGTCTGGATTTGGCAAAGATAATACCAGTTGCGTTGTTTTCAATATCACCAATATCTCTTCTCTGCCTGCCAGTAACTCAACAGATATCACAGTGTCATGGAAACCACCAAAAAGAGGTTTTTATACAATAAACGTGAGCGTTCCTTTTGTTCCTCTCGTTGACAATAATAAAGCGAATAACATGAACTCTGCGGATACGAGGATAGTATATCCAGGGTGGAACTTATCCATCGAGAATATCAGTATTTATCAGAAAGAGGTGCAAGAAGGTGAGAACGTGACAATAAACGCAACCATAGGCAATCACGGAGTTTTAAGTGGGAATATAAGCGTTGGCTTCTTTGTGAATCGCACCGATTTCGCAGGCTCGGCAGACGAACGATTTAAACGGATTGGCACTGTTGACGATGTGTTCGTTCCGATTAACAAAACAATTAACATCTCGTTCAACTGGACTGCAAACATTCATGGTGGCGACCATCTCATAGTGGCAGTGGCAGACCCTGATGACGAACTTGATGAACAGGGAGGAGACACAAGCGACGGCGTTCCCCCTGATTCTCCTCCAGATACCATTATCTTCAAAGGTAACACTTCAAACAACGTAAAAAGCAGTGTTCTACATGTAATTTTGCCTGATTTAACCATATCAAACTTCTCTATTAATAACCCATCAGCACTAAATGCCGGAGACACCGTGAACATAACCGCAGAAATAAAGAACCACGGGAACATAACCGCGAATACCACCGTGTGGTTCTATATGAAAAAGGATGTATCTGATTATAAGAAAACGGGAAGGGATCATCTATACCATCCGATTCACCCTACATGGCCACTGTTGCGACCAGAAAATACCTCGATGCGTGTCCATTTTGATTTCATAAATATAACTTTTAAAGAGGAGAAAGGAGTTGTAAATGCATATAACAAAAGTAACGAAAGCCAACAACCGGTGTGCTTTTATGTCATGGAAGGAGAAGGAGCAGATGCGCAAATGGTAAGGGTGTTTAATATATCTGCTGATAAATCTTCAGCCACAATAGGCTATCACTATCCTTGCTGGAATGGAATGTGTGCTGGATGGGTATGGAATTGGACAGTTCTTAGTTGCGACGATGACAGTGTTGACAAAATACGCTGGCAAAATATCTGGACCGATTGGCGCGATTACAAAAAACTCGAAATAAAGGCAATAGGCGATGTTGTATCACCTCCGGGATGTTGGCATCCAATTCCAGGAGTAGAGTTTCTAATAGATGAATACCAGTTTATTCTTGGTAATAAAACCGTGACGCTGAACCCAGGCGAAAGAAAGCTATGCAATTTCTCGTCGAACGCAAATTTCCCACTGGAAGCGAAAGCATCAGGTAAAAATTATACATTTATGACAATTGTTGAAGGTGAGAAGAAGGAAAAAGAGAGATATATAGGCGGAACTGACCTCGGAGTTGCGAATATTTCCATAGAACCAGCCGAGATAATGGAGAATGACATAAATGTCCTGGATGGCAATTTTATTTGGATAAACGCAACTATCAAGAATTTCGGCACCATGAACGCGTCTGACTTCAACGTCTCCTTCTATGAGTTTCCTCCATCCTTTAGATGGTTTTATAGGGACCATATGCAGTATTGTAGTCCTGACCATAAATTGCTTGGTACGAGGCATGTTGAAGAACTTCCAGCCGGTAATTCTACAACTCTTTCTTTGTCATGGAATGCGAGCATTCGTGATATTCAATTCTGTTGCGGCGGGGGAGAAGATAAATGGGAAACGCAGAGGAGCACCTATCGAATAAAGGGGATAATTGACCCGAAAGAGAACGACGAGGAGGATTACAAAAACAATACTTTACAACAACGCGTGCGTGTGAAACAGTCTCGTGATTTCGAGGTCACGAATCTGTCCTTCACGGTAAATAATGAAACTATCGAGCCCGATTCTTCAGGTAAAGTATGGCTTGACATTTCCGATAACGTGAGCCTGAATGCCGCGGTGAACATAACAAACAAGGCAAATCAGGGCGACACCCTGAATGTCAGTTTTTATCTCGACGAGGTGGACAGAAATCATGAAATCGGGAGCACGAATGTGAAGTTCGGTCCAGGTTACGGAAACGGAACAGTATATAACGAAACAGGATATGCGAACATTTCATGGATGGCGGATGTTATAAGTGAACATAACATAACCGTGGTTTTGGACCCGAAGCAAGAAATAGAGGGAGCAGAGAAGATATATGAAATAAACGAATCAAACAACAAGTTCACTCAGCCCATTCACATGCGTGCCTCTGACCTCGTCGTCGAAAACCTGGATGTCAACCAAAAAACTCTCAATCAGGGTGAGAATACATCTATTAACGTCACGATTGCGAATCGTGGACTGTTGAACGAGAGCAATGTCACCTTTGCTATCTATGACTATGCCAAACGGCTTATTGAGGATGTATCCTCAGATGAAACGTATTGCGGTTTCCCGACGATAGCGATAAAGAGACCGAATGCAACTGCTATGCGATTATATCTGGATTTGGAAATAGAAGGGGGGAAAGTTTGCATCAACGATAGCAGAGGTAACCAAATAAAATGCTATTATAAAAATTTCCACGGTTGGACCCCATGGATACTTGATAATATTACCAAGGTGATGTCGAGAAGAAATGAAACGAGTGGTGCTTATGCGAAAGTAAGCAGGGTTTATTATCTGGAAAGAAGCAGCGAGATATCCAACAAAACAATCCAAAAGCTTGATATCAACGAAAGGAAGAATATTTCAATTGAATGGACTCCTCACACAGGTGGAGAGCGGTTCATCGTTGCTAAAATAGATCCAGAGGATGAAAAGCCGGAATATAACGAGTCGAATAACATGAAGGTAGAAAACATAACCGTTCAGGCCCCTGACCTTGTGGTTTCCAATCTCACCTTGTGGCTCAACAACACCGCAATCTGTGACAATGGCACCATAGAAATAAAACACGGCGATAACCTCACAATCACTGCAAACGTGACTAATATCGGAATAGAAGAAGCGAAGAACTTCGATGTGCGATTTTTCGTTGATGATATTTTAATTCATGAAGGGAAAAAACCAATAGCAAGTTTAGCGCCTAACAAGCCAGAAACTTTGTCTGTGAATTGGACCGCGATAATAGGGAATCATGTGATAAAGGTGGACGCAGATTATGAGAATAAGGTAAATGAAACGTATGAAACAAACAACATAGCGGTGAAGGAAAGATACATCTGTGGTGCTGAAGTTTCCGGAAACACATCCTGGGAAACCCTGGGACTTCATGGTGAAATATTGTTTGGGCCTGAACAGCCTTATGACGAGGATACCGTGAACATCACCGCGAACATCACCAATATCGGCTGTTTGAACGCAACGGATTTCAATGTGCTGCTGTTCCATGATTATTCGCCATCCCACGTGGAAATCCGACGTCAAGTAGTAATGCATGGAATCTGGATGAATAAGACTTATCCGGATGCGAACCAGATATATATTAGGATAATAGACAGGGCGAGTAAAAATGAGAAACACTGGGACCCTATGGATGCAGGCGATGTTGAAATATACGATGCATGGGGTGATGCGGTATTAAGTGGGTCAAATTTCAATGATGTATGTAGTTGGTCTCAGGTAAAGGAAGGAAAATCATGCTGGATTCCTGTGCGAGGCAATACAGCGAATGTTAAAGTTTATGGTGAATGCTGGGAAGACTTCATCGTCCTCTTCTATCCCGTATATCAAAGTGGAACATCGTGGTTGTATAAAGGAGTCAATGTGCCTGTGAATAGTTCGATAAATCTCACTCCTCAGATGCAAACAGATGTCAGAGCAGGTAATTTCAAGGTCATCGCGGTGATAGACCCCGAGAACAGCGTGCCTGAAGATAATAAAACTGACAATATCATTACACGGGTAATGCTTGTGAAACCCACGAGGGACTTCACGGTGCCGAACGTGACTGCAGATAAGACCACTCTGTCAGACACTGATATCACGAACATAACTGCAGAGGTGGCGAATGTGGGATACAGGAACGGAACAGCGAACGTGAGCATTATGGATTACGAAACCGAAACTCGCACATACGGGTATCATTTCAATAAAAGTCTCAAATGGTCTTATCTGCCTGTACCACCTGATGTTGTGCAACTTAATCCTGAAGTTCCATCATGGTTAGATATAGGAGGAAACAGAGCACGTAGCATAACAAATCTAATGATAATCCATCACCCGGATACGGATGCAATACAACTCCATTTCGATTTTATAAGTGCTTATAGTACATCTGACATTGCTGCAATGGGGGTCTGCGATGAAAATGGTGATAGAATATGGTATAGAGAGCAGAAGAAAGGGGTTTTGAAAGATTATACTATTCTGGTTCCAGGCGATACTGCTTATATTTATAATAACACCCTTGCAACATTCTCTCTTCGTGGATACACCACAAAAAAGGAATTTTTACACGAGGAAAATATACAGTTGAACGCAACAAAACCATGGAACGAATCGAAGGACATTACTGCGGAGTGGCTCGCAACCACCGGAAATCACTCCATTAACGTTACTGTATGGAATAATACGGTAAAAGAGATAAATAAAACGAACAATTCGTTCATTCTACCATTGAACGTGAGTCCTTCTCGTGACCCCACGATTGAAAATATCACGTTCGACCCACCACATCCGGCGAATGGAGATAACGTTTCGATTAGTGCAATAGTGAAGAATAACGGCACGAAATCCGCAACCTTCATGGTTGATTTGTGGCTCAACCTCACGAGGAACTCATCAATTGCTCCGGTGCCGAATGCGGACTGGATAATTGACCATAAAGAAGAAAACAGAACCTCTTATATAATACATCTCAATCGTGAGAATGTCACGCTGGGACCAGGCAAGAACGGAAGTGTGAACGCAATATGGAATAACATAAGTATTTCAGGTGACCCTGATTATGAAGTGATAGCAATTGTTGACCCTCGGGATGAGATAGACGAGATGAACAACAGTCAGAGTGACAACGAAATGCGAAAAAAAATAAAGATGAACTATCCAGACCTTACAGTAACGAAATTCATCTCGCCTTCAAGAGAAGATAGGAATGCGAGTGTTGTCATCGCAAATACGGGTATAAAAAATGCATCAAATGTTACGGTCAGGTTTGGGGTAAGTGAGTATAGAGAAATAGAAGTAACAGGGAGCAAAACGGATAGGCAACGCATAAAAAAAAAAGGTGCCAAGAATATACGTGTTCATTTCAAGTGGCTCGATGCAGGTGACAGAAAAAGTTTGCTTGAAATAAGAAAGAATTTGACGGATAAAGTGCCTGTGTGTGATTATTCTGATGAAGTGTTTAGGGGATGGAGCCCATGGGTGTCTGGCGATAGTTTCTGGCTCGTTTACTCTCTCTCAGGCAAAAGGAGCTTTAAAATAAATGCCCTGGAATGGGGTGAAATTGAGGACAAAACCATAAATGGAACAATAAATGCGAATGAGAGCGTTCCAATAGTTATTCCTGCGCAATGGGGAGATGTAAAGAATTATACGCAGCCGCGAAACTTAAAAGTAATGGTTGACCCGGATAATAATATAACGGAGTTGAGGGAAGAGAACAATAGTAAAACAGGTGTAATTTATACTGACCTCACCTTTGGAGAAGAAGAAATACATTTTGTCTCTCCTGATGAAGCTCACCTGTGTGTGCTCTCGAAAAATAATCTCCTCAGTGCTATGATTAAGAACAATAACGAGACTGAAGGTATTGTATTTCCGGCAAGTGATTTCAATGTTACGCTTGAGGTAAGGAATCCAAAAAATGGCACGATTGCATTCAGCAAATCGAAGAACTATCAGGATTTTTTGCCCACTAATAAAACACTATATGCAGGAGAAGAAGAGGAAATAAAGTTCCTTTTGGGTGAAATATATCCTGATTTCGATGGCGATACAAAAGACTACAAGGTAGTAGTAATAGCTGATTCGGAAAATGATATAAATGAGGCAAATGAGTTTTATGGACAGGGTGAAGGGAATAATAAAACATTAAGAACTGCAACGGTTTATCATGTTAGCGGGTACACGGGTGGCGACCTGGAAGAAGGTCCTCACGGCGAAGTTTACGGTGATGTGGTGTATTCGATTGGGAATAGTACGTATAAAGCTGCAAGCGTTAATTTTAATGATGTAACATCAAAAATTCCTGAAAATGCGAACATAACCATAGCAAGGCTGTATTATTACTGGTTATATTGGGGTGGGCATTCCACAGCGGATGGAGATATGGACTTTAATAGAAACTCAGTATCCAATAATGCTTCTTTATATTCCGATGATACAGTAGCAACAAACTTTCCAGCCCGATGGGGAGTGTATGTTTACAATGTGAGTAATGAAGTGGCGAATGCCCTTGCAGGAGGAGGTGACCTTGAGGCAACTGCAACCAGCATTGGCGATAATGTGATTCCTTCAGGCATGCTCCTTTTGGTTGTGTACGAGAAAGATGATCCACAGATTAATGAGCCACTTATCGAATATTGGATAGACGAGGGAGCATTTGCTTTAATGGCTGATAACGAAGAATATCCAACAGGTCTTACGCCCGAGCAGTGTACTGCAAACGCTTATTTCAATGGTAACGTGAATGCGGATAGTGTAAAAGAAGCGAAACTGTTAGCGGTTTTACCCCTATGGACGCCTTATAATGCAAGTAGTTTAACAATAAAGGATGGTAGAGTAAAGGAGGGAGATGCACTTATTTTTGGTCATGGTCAGCCAGAGGAATGCCAGCTGACAGGAGCAAGAGGTGGTAAGACACATTGGGGATATACAGGAACAGGTTGTATGGCTTTCACCGAAAATAGATGGGAAGATGTTAAAGGGCTTTTAGAGAGCTCGGGAAACAAAGCTCAGATACAGAGCAAAGGTAATTTCATGGTGGCGACGAATGCGGTTTTGAAAGTTACATACCTGCCGGACCTGACAGTATCACTGTATGCACCTTCTTCTGTAAAAGGCGGCGAAAGACGTAAGATAGAAGCGACCATAGACAACTTAGGCGAGGCAAAAGCGGAAAGCTTCGATGTTACGTTTAATGCCAGTGATGGAACGCCGAAGAAGCATGTGGAGCATATTGACCTGCTGGAAGGCTTGGGGAGCAATAACAACACGAAGACCGTGGAATTCACGTGGACAGCACCGGGGGAGCTTGGAATGCATGAACAAATCAAAAAACAGAATGTTACTATCGCTGTCACGGCTGATTCGGGTGGAGATGTGGGAGAGCTTGATGAAGATAATAATGACGATGCTAAAGATATAGTTGTAACAATTACGAAAAAGCCATTTAAACTCTCAGAAGGAAAGAGAGGTTCTGGACCGGGTGAGGGAGGTGGTGAGGGTGAGGGAGGTGGCGAGGGTGAAGGAGCAGAAGCAGGGGCAATAACAGGCGGTAGTGGAAAAGCTATTGCCGGTCAAAAAGGAGGCAAGACGATTACCGGGTATTTGATGAAAGGCAGCGTACCACAAAGTGGAGCATCAGGAGGTGGTGGAGGAGGAGAAAGAGGAGAGTTCTCCTGGATTGGGTTGTTGATTCGCATAGCGATGCTTACGGTAGCTGGGGCTCTCGTTGGGATTGGCTATTTGCACGAGAGGAGGAGGCATAATAGCACGAATAAAAATATAAACAATGAAAAATGAATTAGATGCAGTTTGAAATAGATACCTTGTAAAAGCTTCGACTATTTCTCTATCCATGCCTTAAACCCCTCATTGTACGCATATTCCATCATAATTCGTGCTTTGAACCTCTTCATTTTCTCTTCGATCACCTTTATCATAAATTATGTGGTATCCTCGGGTTATATCAAGAAACAGGAGATTATTTCAATCTTACTGATATATACTTTTTCTATTTCAACTGATACTGGTTCTTCTGGTTTTATTTCAGGCAAGCTCTTCGATATCTCTATTGGAGTGGGATATTCGGTGATTAGACCTCTGAGGTCTTTGGATTCTTCTAAAGTTTGCTTTGATAAGTCTTCTAAGTCCTCTAAAGCAGTAAACTCAAATCCTTTTGCCCACTCAATGGAATTTATAAGGAGTTTTTTGGTTATTTCTTCTAATGCACTTTTATCCCACAAGTGTGTAAGCATCTACTCCTATTTCGTTGTAAAAAGAAGGTATTTTAATCTTGAAACGCTCAGGAAGACCCTCTACAACTGGATGCCAAGGGACATTGAGATGGTTTCATCAGGTGGAAAATATACCTCCAATTTATCTCCTATCTGACCTCTTGGATCCACCTCAGTAGCCCGTGCTCTTTTGCATTCTGTCCACAGGACCTCATCAAATAAAGAGCCATGAGTCGCTATTAGCCCAGCATGGTTTTTACGGATGTATTACATTAATTTTTCCATTCCATGGTCAGCTAAATCCCACTGGTCGAGCCAGACATTTGAAATTATCATCACACCTGGCTCGAATGGAATGGCTTCAAAGCGTCTTCCATCTCTTCATGGTCAACGATAATGAATGATATTGTAGTCCTCAGCAATCATCTCCCACCAGTGGCGTTGAATTACATATCTCTCATATCTTTCCGCAGTATCTGCAATCTCCTCATATTCTTGCCATACACCCGCTGGAATTTTTTATATCATGAATTGTTCTACTTGCTTTTTGAAATGCAGAGTGTTCTCTTTGCATAGCCACACTTTTAAGCTCGGGTCAACCAATAACCATGACTTATGACTTTCGTCTCACTTTCATCATCAGTCACGAAATACTACGGAAAGCGATGGTATTCAGAGAAAAACTTCTTGGCGGTAAAGCGTAAATTTGTGAATTCGTGCGTGCTAAAAGGGTAAAGAACATGTTTAATGAGGTAAAATTGAAATATCTTTTCTATACCTATAACGCGATATTAAAATTTGATGTGAACCATGAACCTTTTTCCACCAGCCTGCTGTGAGAAGAAATATAAGATAGCAAAAAGTCTATAAGGGTCAGAAGTAGGGTCAGAAGTAAGAAGGATATAATTGTGCAACACAGTAAAAAATAGAAAAGTTTATATATGTCTTTATGCTTGATAACATCAGGCAGGACCTGTACTGGGGAAAAAGAACAAAAAAGTGACGGCAATAGTAGTTGCGGTGGCAATGATGATGGTAATGTTTACCGGCATGGTGAGGTGAACGCCATAAATGAAAATGATCGCATAGAGGAAGAGCCTATTAAAGCAGTAGTCTTACGTTCATGGGAAGCTGCCGCTGCCATCTAAGTTATGAGATTCAACCATTTTGTTTCAAACCTCTTCGTGTGATGCTATCAAGTGTGCATCGCACTGGGTGTAACCCCACACCCTCTATCCCGTC
>JAGXOR010000069.1 GCA_023659785.1 Methanomicrobia archaeon LH_S13 | reverse complement strand
GAGGGGTGGTGCCGAATGTTTATTGATATGATAAATAGGAAACGCTGCACTAGTTTCCATAGCTCATTATATCTCTATCACATAGATACGTATAAGGCTTCTGGTGTATTATTTTAGACTATATGCTTTTGTAAAATTCTATCACTTGCCTGTGTCTATCTTCGCCGTCAATTTCAAAAAGCTTTTCCTGAAGTTGAATTCCATACGGTTTCAAGGGCTTTGCCTTACGGACTATTCCAAGAGCTAAAAATATCTTGATCGCTTCATCGCAATTTTCCGCTGCCTTTATGAGGTATTTGGCATCAAGTGCTATGTATTCATTGAATACAAAAACAGAAATTGCCAAAGAATCTGCTACACCTGCTTTCAAGCCAAGCTCCTTATATATCCCAATCGCCTTTTCTATGTACTCAACAGCTTTGTCAAGCTTATCTTTCTTCCCCTCTCTCGTCTCTTCTAAGGCTGCGAGCTTAAAATAATAACTGGATGCGTTGTTCAAGGACTCTGCCACATCTGCTTTCAAGCCAAGCTCTCTTCTTATCTCAATTGCCTCTTCTATGTACTCAATAGCTTTATCAAACAGTTCTTTCCTCCCCTCTCTCGTCTCTTCTAAGGCTGCGAGATTAGAATAATAATTGGATGCGTTGTTCAAGGACCCTGCCACATCTGCTTTCAAGCCAAGCTCTCTTCTTATCTCAATTGCCTCTTCTATGTACTCAACAGCTTTATCAAGCATATCTTTCCTCCCCTCTCTCGTCTCTTCTAAGGCTGCGAGATTAGAATAATAATTGGATGCGTTGTTCAAGGACCCTGCCACATCTGCTTTCAAGCCAAGCTCTCTTCTTATCTCAATTGCCTCTTCTATGTACTCAATAGCTTTATCAAGCTTATCTTTCCTCCCCCCTCTCGTCTCCTCTAAGGCTGCGAGACCAGAATAACAAATGGATGCGTTGTTCAAGGACCCTGCCACACCTGCTTTCAAGCCAAGCTCTCTTCTTATCCTAATTGCCTCTTCTATGTAGTCAACAGCTTTATCAAGCTTATCTTTCTTCCCCTCTCTCGTCTCTTCTAATCTCGCAAGGCCAGAATAATAACTGGATGCATTGTTCAAGGAAGTTGCTACACCTGCTTCCAAGCCAAGCTCTTTGTATACCACAATCGCCTCTTCTATGTACTTAACAGCTTTATCAAGCAGTTCTTTCCTCCCCTCTTTCGTCTCTTCTAAGGCTGCGAGATCAGAATAACAATTGGATGCATTGTTCAAGGACCCTGCCACATCTGCTTCTAAGCCAAGCTCTCTTCTTATCCTAATTGCCTCTTCTATGTAGTCAACAGCTTTATCAAGCTTATCTTTCTTCCCCTCTCTCATCTCTTCTAATCTCGCAAGGCCAGAATAATAAGCGGATGCATTGTTCAAGGAAGTTGCTACATCTGCTTTCAAGCCAAGCTCTTTGTATACTACAATCGCCTCTTCTATGTACTCAATAGAAGATTTTAAATTGAATGATAGCTCTTCCCTTGTTTTGCTCTTCTTGCTCCTCTCAGAATAATAATATGAGAGATTAAAAAAGATGAGTGATCGATATTTTTGTTCTAATTCATTGCTTTTAACAAATTTTTCAAATTCTTTGAACATGTATTCGAACATATCCTTTTTTATTTCTACTGCCTCAAGCTGTACATCGAATGAAGAATAGGTATCTTTCTTATCTTTCAGCCACAATTTTTTCTCCAGGGACTCTATTACACTAAATAGATCGGCTTTGCTTTTTTCAAAGATATTCTTCCACATTCCACTGACTATTTCCTTGAATGGCGGAGCATAAATCATCTTTAACAGTTTTAAACAATAAAGAATGTTCATTTCATCTCTATCCAATCGAGAAATTCTCTCTTTCCACAACTTTACAACATCCTCTGGCAGATTTTCTATATCGCCTACCCTTATCTTCCCCTCCCAAAACTCACTCAAAACAGAAACTATGTAGAGCGGAGTTCCATCACTGCGAGCATTTTTTTCCGCAAGTGAAAGCACGGCTTCATCGCTTGCTTCTATATTTAATTCCTCGCAGCACAGTCAAATTAGCTCCTTATTTTGGTCTATTTCAAGCTCTTGTAATTCGATTACCTCTGTTAAATTGACTTTATTCCAGAAATCTGGATCTGAAGACATTATCTCATCATTTATCTTTTCTATCTCAGTGGATTTAGCTGCACAGAGTATATAAAAATTCTCAAACTTATTCCTTAATTCAGGATTCCTTAACTTATAGATGGTATCCCTAAACAATTTTGGACGCACAGGAAAATCATCCCAGACTAATAAAAAATTGTCATCCAGATCTTCTCTTAACAGCCGGTGAATGTCTATTTCAGTGAATTCATCTTTAATTAAAACCACCTGTTCCGGGTTGGAGTGCTCGATAATCTTATAAATCGCGGTTGTTTTTCCACTGCCCGGCTTTCCTAATATCCTTATGTTCTGATAAGCAGTTAAGCCCACAACTTCTGGTCTCTCAATGTAGCCTTCAATTATAGTGGGATGTATATAAAGAGCGTCCTTAACTCCGGCTAAATCTCTGTTGAAAATTTTATATGTCTTTGGCAAATCAAATTCAGAAACAATATTACGGAGCTCTTCCGTTTTTTCTGATATTTCAATTCCCTCTCTTTTTATCTCATCAACTTTTTCATTTAGCAAGTTGGAAAGGCTTTCAATCTCTTTGGTGTCTTTGCTTATTTTTGAATAGTATTCAAGACTTACACTCAGGATTCTATCTTCTTTCTCTGCAATCTCTTTTCCAATACCACTCTTTTTCAATTCTTGAATAACATCATTTAGAAGCTCTTTTTCTGACTTACCCTTCTTTTTGAAGAATTTATCTTTGATGCTCCCAAAAGCTTTGCTGGAAAATTTATCTAAAATTTCATCTAAAATTTCATCTAAACTTAGTCCCACACACTTTTTTAAAATCGCATAGATTATCGCAAGCGTTAATGGATCACCCATTTTGCTTATCCCCCTAATTCTTACATAGAACAGGCATTTATAAAGTAATTTTTTCTGGATTTTAAGGAAAAATTTATCGTCCCCTCCTTCTGACTTATAAAGTGATAGTGAGAGGAGGGGACAAAATATGGAATATCCATGGTGGTATATAAAGATTATATCAGAAGTCAGTTCTGCCGAAGACGTCAGTCAACTATCAGTGTGGTTCGCAAAGTTTCAGTATGTCATTGCCGTAGCCATCGCATTGGGGAAAAAGAATGGTGGAAAGATAAAAAACCACGCTAATGCGAAATAACGGCTTGGGACTGTTTATGAACTTCCTAAGGGGCGTTGGCGTGGTTAATTTGATTGCAGGATGCCTAAAAAGGGATAAGAAAAAAAACGGGTATGAAATAAGAGACCTCATTAAGACTTTTCTCGCCACGAACGTGCTTGGCGTTGAACATATCTCCCTGATAAATCAAGCAAAAAAAGAATATCCCTCAAGATCAAGGTGTATGCGCTGAAACAGATGTTTAACGTTTAGAATTCCATAACAACGCCGTTTAATCACCTTAATCTTGTTATTAAAGCCCTCCACGAAACCGCTCGTTTGCCGGTTAATGAAGTAGTTTGTAATCCCATCCATCCACTTATCCAACGTAACTAAAAAGCTGTTAAAGCAAGTCAATCCACTTTTTATGACTCGTTTCTTCCAACGATTGATCTTACGCTCCGCTTCTCTTTTAGAATAATCACCATCAAAAATAGCAGTCAACTCATTACAGAGTTTGTATGCCAATTCCAATATTGGAGAGTACCTAAATAACCATTTCAAAACTTCTAAATCCTCATCTGTCAATTCTTCTATATCCCTGCGCAATATCCACATTGCTCCTTTGAGTTTTTTATATTCTTCTTTTGGTAGTTCTTTCTTCAGACGTTTCATCTCCCTCTTTCGTAGTTCATCCAATCCCTTTCTGTATAATTTAGCAATGTGAAAACGGTCAAGTACGATTGGAATGTCATCCCCGAAAACCTCTCTCACCGCATTGATATAGCCTTCGTACATATCTGAACACACTGTTAGGATTGTTTTCCTTAATCGTTTGGGGATACTCGATAAAAACGCCTTCACCATGCTCTTCTTGCGGCCTTTGAGTACCGCCAGGATTATTATATTGCCCCCTGTGTGCGCAGTTACGATCGTTACAAAGTCCTTGTGCCCTTTCTTCAGCGAGATTTCATCGATTCCTATCTCGTCCAATCGCTCAATTTCGCTCCAATCTACCTCAGTCTGGACATGACGCCGGATAATGCCCATCACGGCTTCATAGCCTAAATCTTCCTTAATGCTGACATCCAATACCGTACTATGCACTAATTCACGCAATACGTGCTCTTCATACGCGATCGTGTGCGGGCTTCTCGGCTCGTACCACGTCAATTTCTGTGTCGTAGTTGGATTACCTTTGCAATGCGTACACTGGTATCTTGCAGGACGAATACGAATGTATACCTTCCTGCCCAAAATTGACAAATGGCGTAGCGTAATCTCTCGGTCGTGTCCATGTAGTTTGGTAATCTTTCTGCCACATTTATGGCAGCGTGTATCCTTATCTGTACTCTTTACCGTGATAATAATATCACCCTCTTTATTTATCTCAACGTTCTCGATCTCGACGTCCACAATATCAAGCGGTATTTCGATTTTGTGCATTTTTATTCTCTCCTTTGCAGATTAATCGATTATAAATGCTTGTTTTACTTATATTTAAGTACCACGCAAGATACCAGAGAGCCGAAAAGGAGTCAGCACGAAATGGGCAGCATCAACAAAAAAGACGATTCTTTAACCCCCTCGGGGTTCTTCGAGACGGGGCTCCAGCCCCTCTTTCAGGATGCTTTCCTGCCCCTCGGGGTCTGCTACGTTAATCGTTTCAACGCCTCGATCCCCCCTTGTTGATATGCCCGCAGGTAACTGCGCAATGTATTGGGCGAGTTCCTGTAAGTTGGCATATCTTTTCGTGGCTCAGTCCCTGGCTCTTCAGCCAAAGAGCTTCCATTTTACGCTGTACTCACGGATGTGGATAGTTATAACGCTCGTACTCCAATGCCTGCTTCTCTTTCTCGCTAAATCCTATCGTAATCATTTGTACCACCTTTTTAACTTCATATATCAAACTAAAAGGTGGCTGACGCTATATAAATATAAATCTGCTCTAAGACCTTGCCGATAAAAAAGCGCAATTTATGCCGGTGCTGAGTATAATATAAAAGTTTGTATATATAAAAAGGGTATAACTTATCTAAGGATTGAAAATGCTGATGAGCGATATCGAGCATTGAAAAATGGCGAGATAATTCGCAAGAATGCTTAGAGCCAGCTAGTTATGACATGCGTTTAGGTAATAGGATATTGGTTAGCCGTCAAGAGAAAGAAATAAATATTGGTAGGCAAAATGGAGAAGGTACTATAAGCCCCGGTGATTTTGCACTTTTGACAACATTCGAGAAGATTAAACTCTCTAGGGCTATTGCGGGCAGCATAGGGCTTAGGTCATATTATGCAAGAAAAGGGCTTATTTTACTGGCAGGGCCTCAAATAGATCCATGGTTTGAAGGTGTTTTGGTTTTAGGAGTTTATAACGCCTCTCCAAGAAAAATAACCCTTAGCTATTTGGATAAGCTTTGCACTATCGAGTTCCATAAATTAGGGAAACCTACGAAAAAATTACATCCTGGAAATGAGGAGCAAAAACAAGGACGAATACCCTACCATTGACAAGGATTACCTCAGGATGTTAGAGACAAAAAACCTCAGTGAATTATCCGAATCCAACACACGACTTTCATAGAATATATCCCGCTTAAATTGACGCAAACTCTTATCAAAAAGGGGGCTATGATAGAGGTTTTGATTTGATATAGAAATGATTATTTTTGAGAGAGGGCAAGGAATTAAAAATAGTGAAGGGTTTTATAGGTGTATTATCATTAGCTAAAAAGGTGTTAGAAATGAACGTGAAACTGCTTAGAGTAACAGAAGAGGGAGTAAATCTGGTTGCAGAAGCGGCAAGGATGAGTGACGCTTCTTTGACGCAAAGCAATAAGGAAATAGTTGAGCTAATTACGGATAATGATTATTCATCGGTGCTTGAGCATATCTATTTCACTTTTGATCTCTCGGAGGTAAGTGTTTCATTGAGCAGGCACTTGTTAGAGCACAGAATAGCCAGCCACACAGCGAGAAGCACGAGATATACGGAAGAAGAAGGATTTAGCTACTATATTCCAAAAAGGTTAGAGCGAGAAGGTAAAGAGGAAGAAGCGAGGATTTACAGGGATGCAATGAAAAGCGCCAACGAGGCATACACAAAGTTGCGAGAACTCGGCGTTGCGAGAGAACAGGCGAGGTATGTCTTGCCTATGGCACTGCACACGCATTACGTGGTTACGATGAACGTTCGCAGCCTGATAAACTTCTTTATGGTCCGGCTATGTGTAAGAGCATCACCGGAAATCAGAGAGCTTGCGATGCGCATGTACAAAATATGCCTGGCGGAATACCCCGATATTTTGTCGCGGATATGGTGCCGGGGATTCACGCTTGGCGTATGCCCGGAGAACAAAGCTCGTCCAAATACGTGTCCATTCAAAAAGTTAGTGCCGGAGAAGCGTGAAGTGAAGGGCGAATTTGAGGAGCAAGCGAGGGGGATAATAGAGAAGGAGTTAAAAAAGATTTTAATAAAATAGTGAAGATAGCTAAGGGGGCGATAGTATGACCAGCACGGTTATGAGGGGAGAGGTAAGAATAGTGGAAAAAGAAGGCGTGAAACATAAAAATCCGATTGTGATAGAGGGCTTGCCGGACGTGGGTCTGGTAGGAACGATTGCCGCGTCTTATATCGTGGAGCGCATGGGATATAAGGAGATAGGCCACATTGAATCTGATTTGTTTCCTCCTGTTATGGTGGTGCACGAGGGGAAATCGAAAAATCCATTGCGGATATACGGTGATGAAGGCCTAGTGCAACGTTTCCAAAATAATACGGCAACATTTATATAGGGGTGGTTCCATACCTGATTTT
>JAGXOR010000068.1 GCA_023659785.1 Methanomicrobia archaeon LH_S13 | reverse complement strand
ATATTGGATATTTAATATTAAAAATAAAATAAATAAAATAAATAAATAAATGACCATAGGAATCATAGGCGCGGGACTTACTGGATTGACACTTGGAAGTTTAATGTATGATTACGAAATCATAGAAAAAAATAGCGAGTGTGGAGGATTATGTCGGTCCCTGGTAGAAGAGGGTTTTACCTTCGACTACGGTGGCTCACATATTATATTCTCGAAGAACAGGGAGATTTTGAACTTTATGCTCGAAAAACTCGGTGATAACTACGTAAAATGCCGGAGGAACACAAAAATTTTGTATAAAGGCAATTATGTGAAGTACCCGTTTGAAAATGGGCTATCTGATTTACCGTTGCAGGAAAATTTCGAATGCATCAAGGGATTTATCGAAGCTTTAACCGAGAATAACAATAACCAACCCGGGAATTTTAAAGAATGGCTCTACTCTACGTTTGGAAAAGGAATAGCAGAAAAATATCTTATACCATACAATGAGAAGATTTGGAAGTATGACACATCAGAGATGAGCACTGTGTGGATAGATGGAAGGGTGCCAAAACCACCAATAGAAGATATTATCAAATCATCACTTGGAATCGAGACAGAGGGTTACAAGCACCAGTTAAATTTCTACTACCCGGAGAAGGGTGGTATAAACGCATTAATCGAAAGTTTAGAGCACGAATCCCGGGATAAAATAATAAAAAATTTCGATGTGAAATCAATCACTCGTGAGAACGACGGATGGGTTGTATCGAATGGGGTAAAAAGAAAGAGATATGAAAAAATTATAGCAACGCATCCGATTTTTGATGTTATTCACACAATAAAGGATGTTCCCTCTCAGATTTACCACGCCCTCTACGAATTAAAATACAACTCTCTTATTACTGTAATGCTCGGGCTCGACGTGGAATATTTAAACGATTTTTCATGGTTATATATTGCAGATGGAGATTGTCTTGCCCACAGAGTCGCTTTCCCCTCAAATTACAGTAAGAGCGTTGCACCAGAAGGGAAGAGCGCTGTTATCGCAGAGATAACGTATAATAACGGTGATTCCATTGATAGGCTGTCTGATGGTGAGATAATAACTCGTACAATAGAAGAACTGCATAAAAAAATGATTATTGATAAGGATACCGTATGTTTCACCAGAGCGAAGAGGATAAAATATGCTTATGTTATATCGGATTTGAATTATGAGCACAATATCGAGTTGATAAAAAGATTTTTAACTCACAGAGGGATTTATCTCGTTGGGCGGTTTGCAGAGTTTGCATATCTTAATATGGATGCTTGTATGAGGAATGCACGGGATTTTGCAAAGGCGGTGCAAAAATAAGAATAATACACCATAATGGATATGAATATGGATATGGATATGGATAAAAAAATTTCTGTCGTCATTCCAGCGTATAATGAAGAGCGATATATAGAAAGATGCTTGAAGAGCCTTGTAAATCAAACCTTGCACAGAGATGATTTTGAGATTGTTGTCGTGGACGGCGGAAGCACGGACAGAACAGTAGAATTAGCACGAGAATATGCTGATGTGGTCATACAGCAGAAAAGCAAAGGAGTGGGTGGTGCGAGAAACGACGGTGTGGAAGCAGCGAATGCAGAACTAGTCGCGACGACAGATGCAGATATAACTCTTCCGAAAGAGTGGCTTGCGCGGATATGTGCGGATTTTAAATTTGAAGACGTTGTTGCAGTTTACGGACCGATAGACCCAATTGAAGATAGTTTTAAATATCTGTTCTTAATCGGGTTGTTTAATAAACTCGCGTATCTACTTGCGAGAACAAAGGTCTTTTATACCACGCTCGGGTCAAATACGGCGTTCCGAAGACGTGCATTCTTGCAGATGGGGGGGTATTCCGATATGCCGGCGGGGGATGATTACGAAATCGCATGGAGACTCAAACACATGGGTAAAATATACTGCGACCCGAATCTTTATGTGGATTTTTCCATGAGGAGAATGGAGCAATTCGGAATTTTACGGACCTTGTATATCTGGACGATCAATGCAATATCAGTAAAGAGGGGAAGGGAAGCAAGGGTAAATTATACGCGTCAAACATATAAATAATATGCAAAAACCAAAGATTTCAGTGGTTATACCAACGTATAACGAGGAAGATATTATCGAGAAGAGACTCAGCAATTTCTCAAACCAGTCGCTAAGTAGAGATGAATTTGAAATCGTGGTTGTAGATGGTGGGAGCACAGATGAAACGGTAAGAGCAGCAAAAAAATATGCCGATGTGGTCATACAGCAGAAAAGCAAAGGAGTTGGTGGTGCGAGAAATGATGGTGTCGAAGTGACAAGAGCAGAAATTATTGCAACAACGGACATTGACGTTATACTGCCGGATTTTTGGTTAGAGTGCGTATTAATGCTTTTAAAGAGGGAAGAGGTTGTAGGTGTTTGTGGACCCAACGAACCAATAGAACGCAAATTCAGGGCACGTGCAGCTTATTTCGTCATTAACTTCATTCATCCATTGTCTTCCCTATTCAGCCTTACAGGAATGCCAGGTAACAATACAGCATTCAAAAAATCAGCGTTCCTATCTATCGGTGGATACGATACGGATGCACCTTATCTTGACGATATTGAAATGGGGTTACGCCTTCGTAAAGCGGGAAAGGTAGTTTTTGACCGTAAGTTGATGGTAAAAATATCAATGAGACGTTTGGAAGAGAGTGGCTACCTAAAAGTGCTTTTGCTCTGGTTATATGGTGATACGCGACTTGCCATAGGCAAGAAAGTGAAAAAAATAAGTGGATTACGATACTTTAGGCGGATAGAATAAGAATAACGTGGATGCCTCAAGGGGACTTGCTCAATAAACGGTGAAAAATCCTAAACTCTAATTTTAAACTCTAAACAATTTCAAATTTCAATTTTGAATTTGTAATTTTGGTCATTGGGATTTGTTTAGGATTTAGGATTTAGGATTTTTTCCCACAAGATAAAGATATTGAGCAATTACCCTTAAGGCATCTCGCTGAGAATTTTTACGCTTGTAGTTCCACCTGCAATCAAGTCCACATAATACGTGCTTAATCTCCATAAGATCACAAAAACTCCCAATATGGGTGCTCCTACCAGTGTGTGATATAGAAAAGTGAAGCTAACTTCTGCTATGCCGCTGCCACCAGGAGTTAGAGGCACTGCAACGATTAGAATAAAGATAAATTGTGCTGCGATTGAGTAAATCCAAATGGGACTCGCACCGAAACCAAGCAGTAAGAACGAAGGAACTATGAACGTAACCAACCAGAATGCGATGGTAATAAGTAAAGCAAATCCGAGAGTGGCTTTCCCTTCGTACCGAAATCTCTTTACGGCATCGAAAAAATTATTCAACTCTTGATAGAATTTCTCCTTTATCCATTCCAGTCGTTTAATTTTTATTTTTGAAAACAATACTTCAGCGAGTTTATTCGCCTTCTCAGGATACATTAGAGCAAAAGCCATGGGCACAATGCCCACAAAGAGGCAAACTCCGATGACCGTAAAAATGGTGTATATGATTGAATAGTTGGATAATACTGCTCTAAACATCAGAAAACTTATTGCAGCACCAATCGAGATAACGATAAAGTCCAGTACTCTCTCACCAAAAACAACTGCTGTTCCATCCCCAACAGAAAGCCCGTTTTTTTTCAGCAGGTAAATTCTCACAGGTTCGCCGCCAAATTGAGAAGGTGTTATGCATGCTGCAAAGAGGCTGGCTAAAATTATCTTTATTGATCTTAGCAATTTCAAATCGTTTGCTTCTCCCTTTTCACCCCCAGCACTTTTTCCAACAAAATTACTTATTATCTTTAGTCGACAGCCCCATACTATCCAGGACGTGCCATGCAGTACAATTGCTAATGACAGATAGAATGGGTTGATTCTTGCAAGAGCATCAATTGTCGCAGGGGTTATTTTGTAGGGACTGAAAAAGAGAATGAAAAATATAGTTAAAAGGCTTATTGCAAGAGATACTGTCAGCAATAGTAGTTTCCGGCGTTTGGACATAAAAAGAAATAGTGCAGTAACTATATAAAGATAAACTACCAAAAACTGTGGTATTCCGCAGAAAACGGTTGCTTTTGTAACTAATTACTCAGATAGACAGGTCAGGAACATCAGAGATCAATTTGAGAACTCCAATGGTGATTTTCCGCAGGAAGGGAAGAAGAGAGGGCGAAAGAAGAGGATAAAAAAGCGGAAATCTTTTTTGTCCGCTGGATAAATGGATGCAACAATTGATGTTATCTTCAAAATTAATCATTAACGTGTCTTTTCTTTCCGTTCCTTTTTCAATCAATTCTCTCTTCTCCATTTCCTTCTCCCCTCCCAGCGTATTCTATTTTTCTTTGGTAAAGCTTTCTTTTGCAAAGAAAGGTTTTTTATTTAGTAATAAAAAAGAGGCAGCCAAAATGAGAAAGAAAATAGCAGTCTTTCGACCTGAGAACGTGCTTAAACGGTCAAAGGAAAAGGCAGATAGATACGGGTTTGATTTCTTCGGCTTTACCCTGTTTGAACTGGTAGATAGAAAAGAGGCATTGAATGAGATAGAGGATGTTTTTAATGAGCGCGTGGACATAGTCGTCTTCACGAGTCTAAACGGCGTAAAGAAATCGTTCGGCATCTGCGAAGGTAAATTTGAATTGAAAGCGAAGCTTTCGGACGCGGCTATCGAAATATGCGCTATTGGTCCGGTTACGGGTTCGGAACTCGAGAAACGAGGTGTGCGAGTTGATTTTATGCCGGAGCAATACAGTGCAAAAGGGCTCATGGAGCTAATGGATAAGAGAGAAGATGCAGAAAAAAAAATCGTTTTCCTGAGGAGCGCCGAGGGTGGACGGGACATTCTGGACTTTTTACGTCAAAAAGGTGCTTTCGTGAAGGACATCAAGGTGTATAAAGTGGAGATAAGGGATACCGAAGAAGAGAAAGAGCTGTTTTCGGAGTTCGTAACCTATAACCCTGATTATGTTATATTCACGAGTTCTTTAACGTTTAAAACGTTTTTGAAGCTTGCCAGAAAATTTGGAAAGAAAGAAAAGATCTCTGAGGTTTTAGAACACGCGAAAATTGCCGCTATTAGTGATTTGACTGCTGAAACTATAACACAAGAAGGCATGAAAGTTGATTTGGTTGCACGAAAAAGTACTTTTGAAGACGTTCTGAAGGAGATAAAGAGTAAAACTTTTTAGGAAAAAGTTTATTTTTTGTGGGATTGCTTATTCCCTCCTTTTTACCATCACGCATACATCATGCACTACTTTTATGTTGTTTTCCTCGCAAAAGCGTATTGCGTGCTCGGATTCAGAACCGGGCTGCATCCATACTCTCTCTATTCCCAATTCTCGGCATTCCTCAACTGTTTTTTCCGTAACGTTTGGTGGGATTACGGTATCTACAACGTCGGGTTTTTCGGGCAGTTCGCTTAACGAATGGTAGCATCTGTCGCCCATAACTTCGTCAATATTCGGATTTAAGGGGTAAACTACATAACCCGCTTCTTTCAGGTCTTTATATACCTGATGCCCGTACTTCGCAGTTTTTCTCGAAACGCCAACAACGGCAAAGATGTTCTCTTTCCTCAAGAATTCTTTTATCTTGTCTGTGTTCATTTTATGCATCTTTATCTTTATTTATCACCTATATTTCAGAGTATAAATAATCATTGAGTTCACATCAACAAACTTTGGCACCATTTCCTGTAAATAGGGGAGGGGCATTGTATTTGTTTAGCTCACCTCAAACAAAGTTCATTGGTGAGTAGAGCAATTCTTTGAGTTCATCGTACACATCTTTTCCTTGTAATCACCACGTAGCGAAGACTGAAGCTATGTATTGATAATACTCAGCGCCATTCTGGGATCTAAAGGCACCTATGATCTTCCGCATGAGCACATGCTCCCTGATAACCTGCTCGCTGAGATGGTTTGTTGGCTCCATACCGGGATAAAGGAGGCATGTATACCAGACTCCCAAGCCGTTTCTGAAATAAGCGTTCTTGCAGGCTTCTCCTACACGGAGGATTGCATCTTGAATGCCTTTAGGAGTGATATCAAAGGAATTGAGATGAGAAGCAAAATCCTTGATTCTCCGAAGAACACCACGGAGGCTGAATTTCAACCATTGTTAGATACACAAGCAGGTTCACACTTAGCTCATCATTCTGCTTTTTCAAATCCATATTCTGCTTTTTCAACTCAGCATTCTGTTCTTCAAGCTCCGCTATCTTCTCTTTCAGCTCCTCTATCTCATTCATCGAAGCTTGATAATTGCTACACAGTGCCATTGGCATCTCAAAGTCCAATTCTTCACTCATTGTGTGCTTAGAACATCTTTCATTTCTTATACTTGATTTTTTCGCAAATAAAAAAAACCGAAAAGCTTTTAAAGAGATAGGTAGCTATACAAATACAAAATGAGAGATGAAAGAAGATTTAGATGCACTGTTGCATGAATTAAGAAGAATTCATAATGATTTCAAACTTATCCCCGCAAATGAAATAGAAGTAGCGGATTGGGTGCGGTGGAAATGCAGATATGGATGTAGAGGCTATGGTAAGCATCTGAACTGCCCGCCCTATACACCAACGCCGGAAGAGACGAGGAAACTCATAAAAGGATATGAAAAAGCGCTTATCACAAGATTTGAGGATGTAAAGCCCAATTTAGATGTCCCCCCTCGCCATCTTCACCATTTCCTATGGGATGCCATTATGAAGATAAGTGATACAATGTTTGAATTAGAAAGACACACATACCTATCAGGATATTACAAGGCATTCGCAATGGATGCGCTTCCCTGCTCCTACTGTGACCCATGCATACCAGAGCAAGATAAACCTCTTGACCAGGCACCAAAGAGATTTTGTAAACATCAAGATAGAGCAAGACCTTCAATGGAAGCGTGTGGAATAGATGTTTTCAAGACCGTGAGGAAGATTGGGTATGAAGCAGAAGTGTTTACATCTCCGTATCAAAAAATAACCCTCTTTGGGCTGCTATTGATAGAATGAACATCACTCAATTACATACCTCCCGACCTGTGTGGGAATACCGGGAGAGGGAAGAGCTATGATGACAAAATATGAACTTTTTGTCCATTTTTCTATTATTTGATAGTATTAG
>JAGXOR010000067.1 GCA_023659785.1 Methanomicrobia archaeon LH_S13 | reverse complement strand
CCCAGTGCGATGCATAATTGATAGCATCACACGAAGAGGTTTGAAACAAAATGGTCGAATCTCATAACCTTGTTCTTTTTGCTCTTTACCTAAAACATTGTCAATTATTTCTTCTTGTCGTGAGCGAAAAGAGGAATAATCGAAGACGGTGTTTAATATTGCCAGGGGGTCTTTTGGGGTGTTAGCATCCATTTTTTATTTTAGCTTTGTCAGAAATTAGCGCACTGTTACCAGAGGGGTCATCTATGATTAACGTCATGCACATTTCACCCGCCTTTATTTGCTTTATTTGCTTCAAAATATACTCAGCGCGCTTCTTTTTTTCACCCACGACATCCCTGCTCAGCATCTTCAACACTTCCTCCACGCGCTTCAATATTCCTTCCACCGTAGAAATAAAAGATTCCCCTCTTCCCGGCTCCACGCTCACACCCAACTCTGGTATCTCAATACTTCCAAAGGAAGACCTTATCACCTGTACATTCAAATCCTGCACTGAAGAAACCTCCATCTCGTATCTTCTCCTCTTCTCACCTGATAATATCATCACATCAGTAGAGCGATACCCACACGATGGACAAAAAACGGTAAATATCATTGCTTCGCCAAAATGAGGTATTTCGTATGGCAAAAACTGCAATTCACTCTCTGTCCCACAAACTGGGCATTTCTCTTTCACATCCCTCTCCGACTTCTCATACACCAATGCGCTACACAGTCAAGCTACTTGCCACTCAATTTTTTCCTTTCTATCTTAATCCCCATTGGTGTCGCTATCACCTGCTCATCACTAATACCAGCAATGTCCCCTCCTACGTCAAATGCCGCCATCTTCAAGTCCTTTATTGCCTTTTCTACCAGAACTTTGTCCTGCTTCGCCAGTGATATGTCCAGAATCAATATATTGCCCGCATATATTTCCTTTTTCAATTCTGGGATGTCGTATAAGCCAGTCAATTCCGCAGTCTTTATGTACATATTCACACCTTCATCCTTTAGCTCCTCCTCGTACTCCTCTATGCCCAAGTCCAGATAATCCTCCTCGTTCCCCTCTATTCCCTCCTTCTTCACGAATAGCTTTCCAAAACCTTCTTTTACTCCCATTTTTATTCTTTCCTCACCCTTTTTGGATGATTATTATTCATTGTTAAAAATATAGAAGGTAATCAAGTGAAAAGACTTTGCATAATATGGTTGGCATGCCACATGAAGTTCAAGCAATTCAGAATTGCGTCAATTTCAACTGTCTTGCTATGCACACTTCACCTGGTATTTCAACGGGGTATTTTTCAGTCAGACAGCCCAGGCAGAGATTATTCGCCTCTATTCCTACGGAATCTATCAACCCTTCCATGCTGAGATACCTTATTGAATCAGCGTTTAAAAAATCGCAAATTTCAGCCAGGTTCCTTTTTGAAGCCAATAACTCCTCCTTCGTTGGCGTATTAATACCGAGGTAGCAGGGTGCTACTATTGGTGGACTTCCTATTCGCAAATGCACCTCTTTCGCTCCTTTTTCCTTCAAATAACCAACGATTTTTCTTGATGTAGTCCCCCTGACAATACTGTCATCCACCAGAACAATTCTTTTCCCCTCCACGTTAGCACGCACGGCATTTAATTTTAACCTCACTGCGATATCTCTTGAAGATTCCTCAGGCATGATAAAAGTCCTCCCCACATATCGGTTTTTTATAAATCCCTCCATATAATCTATCTTTGCTCGTTTTGCATATCCTATTGCAAATGTGATGCCAGAATCAGGTACTGGCGAGACCATATCTGCCTCTACGCCACTTTCCTCCGCCAATCTTTCTCCTATCTTCATCCTCACGTTGTACACCAACCTTCCATCCAGTACCGAATCAGCGCGCGCAAAGTAGATATATTCGAAGATGCAATGAGCAGTGTTTCGCCCTTGATATAATTGATAACTTTCTAAATCTCCTCCTTTTAGCATTAATACTTCGCCAGGTCTTATATCTCTTATTATACTCCCACCTAACATCTCTATTGCAGGGCTTTCTGATGCTATTATATACCCTTCACCAATCCCCTCGCCTCCACCTCCGTCTCTTATTTCGCCAAGGCACAAAGGTTTAATGCCCAAAGGGTCCCTAACCGCTATTAACGTGTTATTCATCAAAATAACCAGCGAATAAGACCCTATCACACGTTTCATCAGTTCCTTAATTGCCTCTATCAGGTCATGTCTCACCAGTTCCTTCGCAAGTAAATGTGCTATCACTTCAGTGTCTGTACTGGAATGAAAAATCCTGCCTTCTCTTTCTAACTCTCTTCTCAGCTCTGTGGTATTCACGAGATCGCCGTTATGTGCAATAGCAATTTTGCCCCGCCGGTAATTCACGAGCAAAGGCTCTGCATTTTCTACCTTCGACGCTCCTGTCGTGGAATATCTGACGTGACCTATACCAACATTCCCTTTTAGCGATTCCAAACGTTGGCTGTCGAAAACTTCGTACACAAATCCCATCCCTTTTATCAGCGGTATATCTCTCACGGGATCACTTGTTTCGTTTTCTTTCTCATTATCCTCTCCCGCACTAACGCTCACGGCTATACCCGCGGATTCCTGCCCTCGGTGTTGTAAAGCGTAGAGAGTATAAAAGATAGGCAAAGCTACATTCCCCTGGGCTAAAGCAATGCCGACTATTCCGCATCCTTCTTTTTTACTCACATCTCCTCCATAATTTGTCATTTCTGAAAGGTAGGTATTCATATACTCCAATATTAATATTCTCTTTGCACTTTTTTTATCTCTTCCACTCTTTCCCTCATCCTCTCGTTCTCTCTTTTTTCCCCCTTCTTTATCTCGCTCGCATTTGATAAAAGCGAAGTGAAAACAGAAAAAGCGGATTCTGCGATAGTATTCAGGTTATATCCCCCTTCCAAAGCCATCGCAATTCTCCCTTTTCTATTCGTTTCCGCTATATTCTTTATCACATCCGTGAATAGTCCAAATCCACGAGATGTTGCAGGAACGATTGTTCGCAACTTTTCCGTAATATCCACTTCTCTTAGTTTCCGCATTATAGATACCAGCCGTTCCGCGTTCTCTGGATGATGCCCTGTGTCATGCTTCAGGTAATCCTCGTGATAGACGAATCCGGTGAAAGCGGTAGTGCTAATGGTCATCATATTTCATATTCTTTTAACTCTTTAAATTTAAAATATTTTTAAGATGCAAACTTCAATTGTTAACAGGAAGAGCAGGGGGTAAGGTAAGCACGGGAATGAAAAAAGTGTTGGTAGAAGCAGGTAAAAGTTTGGCAGAAGCATTAATAATCGTTGCCATAATAATTCTGATTGTTTACGCCGCTACCGGGACATGGCATGTAGGATTTGCCGTCGAATCGGGTAGTATGGAACCAAACATGCAGGTGAGTGATTTGATTTTAGTGCAAGCACCGGATCGCACAAACATCACGGCTTACGAAGAAGGTAAAATGCTCAATTATACATCGTTTAACAATTATGGTGATGTGATTATATACCGCCCGAATGGGTTGTCTTCTGTAACTCCGATAATACATCGGGCGATGTATTGGGTAGAGGAGGGAGAAGAGATGCCAAATGGAAAGCCTGCTCCACATGCGGGATACATAACTAAAGGAGATAATAATCCCCGTCCCGATCAAACAAGGCTCGAGCCTGTGAAACGTGAATGGGTAATAGCAGTGGCGAAGGTAGGGGTTCCCTACTTAGGGTACCCATCAATTATATTAAAGAACGTTTTTTAGGAAAGTAGGATAAATAAACAAAAAAGCATTGGAAACATGGGAAAAAAACCAGCTCGTAAGTATACGAAAATAACAGGACATGCGTATGTGCGAAGGGAATATATGGGCGGAGTCCCGGGGAACAAGATAGCGCTTTTTGACATGGGCAACCTGAAAAAAGATTTTCCCATTTCTTTATCCTTGGTTGCGAAAGAAGCGTGTCAAATAAGGCACAACGCATTGGAAGCGGCGAGGATTTTTGCTAATCGGTACCTGGTGCAGGGAGTGGGACGAAATAATTTTTACTTGAAAATAAGGCTATACCCGCATCACGTGTTGAGAGAGAACAAAATAGCTACGGGTGCGGGGGCTGACAGGGTATCAAGTGGGATGCAACACGCATTTGGAAAACCAGTGGGCACTGCCGCAAGGGTGAAGCCCGGACAAAAGGTATTAAGTGTGAGTATAGAGGAGCAAAATTTCGAGCCCACTAAGGAGGCTTTGAGAAGAGCAAGTTATAAACTTCCTACTCCTTGCAAGGTTGTGATAGACAAAGGTGAGGAGTTAGTAGGTGTGTAATGGTGGATAAATATGAGTCAGAGAAATTTTCTACCCGATGATGTTGCGGATGAGCTTGGGGTTGATTTAAAAACCACCGTGGAAGCTACCGAAGAACTTATGAAGGAAGGGAAACTGGAGGAGATGAAATAATTAGAAAGCCTTTTAGAAGAGTTTGAATAAAAAGAGAGGAGATAAAAAATGGAACTCGAAGGAAAAGAATATCCGAAATTGCTCGTTCGACCGGTAGTGGTCATTACAACTATTTCGGAAAGAGGGATACCGAATGCAGCGCCTTTCAGCGCCAATTCGTTAGTAAGCTTTGAACCACCCCTGTATGGGTTCTCGTGCAGTCCGGCACACGATACGTGGAAGAACATCCGAGAGAATGGCGAGTTTGTGGTGAACATAGCAGGAAAAGACCTTGGTGAGCTAATGCACGTTCTAGAAACAGATTATCCGTATGAGGATAACGAGATAGAGCATGCGGGACTGAGGGAAGAAAACGCGAAGGCGGTGAACCCTCCAAGGATAAAAGAAGCGATAGCGTGGATAGAGTGCAAACTGGAAAAATACGTTGAGTTAGGTGACCATATTTGGATAACGGGAAGAGCATTGGCAGCGGGAGTGAAGGACGGATTCTGGAAGGAGGAAGGAGTGCTGGATGTGGAGAAAGCGAGACCGCTATGTCATATAGCCAGGGAGTTCTTTGTAGAGGATATGAAAGAGAAGAAATATAAGAGGGCTTAATTATTTCACAGCTAAACAATCAGAAATGGAACAATGAAAAAAGTAGCACTTGCATATTCCGGTGGGTTGGACACCTCGGTCTGCATTCCTTTGCTCCGAGAGCGTTATGGCTATGATGAAGTGATTGCAGTAACGGTGGACGTAGGGCAGCCAGAAGCGGAGATAAAAGAAGCTAAGGAAAGAGGCGAGAAGCTAAGCGACTCGTATAAAGAAGTGGATGCGAAAGAGGAGTTCGTGCACGAGTATATTTTCCCGCTGATAAAAGCGAATGGCTGCTATGAGGGATACGTGCTTGGGACGGCGATTGCGAGACCACTGATAGCGAAGCACGTGGTGGAGGTTGCAAAAGAAGAAAAAGCAGATGCAGTAGCACATGGGTGCACGGGCAAGGGCAACGACCAGCTCAGGTTCGATGCCGTTTTTAGAGCCACAGACCTGGATGTGGTCGCACCGGTAAGAGAAATGAGTTTAACGAGGGAAGAGGAGAAGCGGTATGCGGAGGAACATGGCATTTCCTTTGCGACAGAGCCCAGATGGAGCGTGGATGAAAATATCTGGAGCAGAAGCATAGAAGGGAGCAAGTTAGAAGACCTTTCGTTCGTCCCGCCGGAAGAGATATTTCAATGGACGGTTTCGGCGGATAAAGCGCCAGAAAATGCAGAGATTATAAAAATTGGTTTTGAGAAGGGAATTCCCGTTTCGTTAAACGAGACGAAGATGGACGGTGTTTCGCTGATACAGAAATTGAATGAGCTGGGAGGCAAGCACGGCGTTGGCAGAACGGATATAATTGAGGATAGAGTACTTGGGTTCAAGGCGAGAGAGAACTACGAGCATCCGGCAGCTACTATATTATTGGTGGCGCATCATGACCTCGAGCAGCTCGTTTTAACGCGAAACGAGCTGAGGTTTAAGGATTTTGTTGATTCCACGTGGAGTGAATTAGTGTATCAGGGTTTAGTCATGGACCTGCTTTATGAGAGTCTCAATGCCTTTATAGATAAGACGCAGGAAAGAGTAAACGGCATGGTTTATGTGCGATTGGAGAAGGGCATTGCGAGAGTAGTAGGAAGAGAATCGCCAAATGCATTGTATTCGAGGGACGTTTTGTTTGATGTGAAGCAAGAACAGAAGAGTGCAGAGGGGTTTTCGATGTATCATGGTTTTCAGTCGAGGATTGCTAAGAGGGATCGTTTTGCGAGCAAAAAGGTTTAGAATATTGGTAGCAGAATTTACTTGAACTTATATCAGATTCTCTTATGTCCTCACCTCAACCTCAACGTGGACAGAGTCCTCGAATTGCAAAATGCAAAATGCAGAATGCAAATGGAAAACTGCAAAAAACACGTTCTCTCTTTATATATTATTATAACTATAACGAATTATTATAAGAGCATAAATAACGGCTATGGAGTGGTAAGAGAACAAAAATGGTTTTCAATAAAGTAGCAATTGGAGGAACTTTTAACGTGTTACACAAAGGGCACAAAGCTTTATTAACAACGGCATTTATGATCGGTAAATCCGTGGGTATTGGATTATCCTCTGATGAGTTTGCAAATCGGTTTCGTGCTACGCAAACAAGGAAATACGAGGACAGGAAGAAGAAGCTAATTGAACTCGCCGAAAAAATCGAAAATACGAAATACGAAATTATCGAGATAAACGATTCATACGGTGTCGCAACAACGGACCCAGAGATTGATTGCATTGTTGTCAGTGAAGAGACACTCCTGCGGGCAGAAGAAATAAACGCTATTAGATTCAAAAAGGGTTTGGATAAGCTGACTATTGTTGTCGTGCCTATAATGCTTGCTAACAACGGTAAACCAATATCAGGAGAAAAAATATTAAATAAAGAAATTGACGAAGATGGAAATGTTTTAAATACTTAAGCTAATAAAAATATTGGTGATAAGAAAGAAGGCAATAGACAAAGAGATAACGATGAAAGCGTATATAGTTGAGCTTATCGAAAAGGGTAAAAGAACAGAAGAGGCTGAAGGTATGGAAGAAACTGAAGAGTGATTAGTTATCGCATAGACGGATAGGATTATATGACATTGTTTCACGACGGTTAAATTATAATTTCTATATATGATATAGGTTATGAGATTCAACCATTTTGTTTCAAACCTCTTCGTGTGATGCTATCAAT
>JAGXOR010000066.1 GCA_023659785.1 Methanomicrobia archaeon LH_S13 | reverse complement strand
CATATGTATAGAGAAAAAAAGGAAAAGGTGAAAAAAGATGGAGATATGTGTAACCGCAACGGCAGGGGATTTGAATGCACAGGTAGACCAAAGGTTTGGAAGGTCCCAATACTTCGTGTTCGTTGATTCTGATACGATGGCGTTTGAAGCGGTGCCAAACGAAGCCATCGCTGCACCGGGAGGAGCAGGGATTCAAGCCGCGCAAATAGTTGTGAACAAAGGGGCGAATATGGTTATATCAGGGAATATCGGTCCAAATGCTTTTCAAGTGCTTTCTACAGCGAGTGTGAAAGTTGCAACGGGTGCGTATGGCACGGTGAAAGAAGCAGTTGAAATGCATAAAAATGGTAGACTTAGTGAAACGGGGGGTTCAACAGTTTCCGCACACACGGGAATGGGCGGAGGACGAGGCGGTGGTAGAGGGCGAGGTATGGGCAGAGGTATGGGACTTGGCATGCAACAGCAACCAATGCCTTCGCAACCACAAGCGCCGCAGGCTCCAATAGCACCAAAAACAAAAGAAGAAGAAATTGAGCAGTTATCGAGCATGGCAGATGGACTGGCGAAAGATTTGGAAGAAGTGAAGAAGAGAATAGAGGAAGTAAAAAGGAGGAGATAAAAGATAAAATGAGTGGTATGGGAAGAGGAGGAGGAAGAGGTCAAGGAATAGGACGAGGTGGTCGAGGGCAAGGGAGAAGGGGTGGCAGCGGATTGGGGCCCGGTGGAGAATGCCGATGCCCAAATTGCGGATATACAATGCCACACCAAGCAGGAGTGGCATGCTATCAGCAAGCTTGCCCAAATTGCGGGTCTAAAATGACAAGACCATAAGAGATAGGAGGTGAAAAAAAATGGGTGGAAATAGATGGAGAAACATGTATTATCTGACTGGTTTGCCAGGCTGGATGAGATTTGGATACTCGCCAGGTTGGAGAGGTAGAAGTCCAACGGGGATGCCGCCCGGTGCGCAGTATCTCAGACAGACAGGACAGATGCCGCAATTCGGCTCCTGGATACAGCAGCAAGCACCAGGAGTTGCGCCTGCTGCACCAACACCGATGGGCATGCCAGAGATGCCGAAGGAACAGGAGATTTCTATGCTTGAGTCGCAGGCAAAGATGCTTGGTGACCAGTTAGAGCAGATAAGGAAGAGATTGGAAGAACTGAAAAAGTAGAAACTGGAGGTAAGTAAAAAGATGGGTAAATGTGAACTGTGTGGAAAAGATGGGAGTAGAATAGAAGCAGACCACAAAGAGCTTGGGCGTGTTATGGTTTGTCAGGAGTGCTGGTCAAAGCTATACGAGGAGAACAGTATGGCTGCGGATATCGGTAGTTCTGGCAGCAGTTGCGCCGTTTGCAAGTAGGATAGAGGAAAGCAAGAGGGTAAAACCACTCTCTTTTTCTCTTCTTTTATTTTTTAGAGCGCTATGCAACAACCATCGCCATTATTAGCTTGGAAGGCATCTGTTGATGAGAACCTTTGTGTAGGGTGTGGGAAGTGTACCGAAGTTTGCGGGACATGTGCAATTAGGATTATTGATAAAAAAGCAGTAATAGATTTCGACAGGTGTATCTGCTGCGCTATCTGCATGAAAACTTGCCCGCAAGGAGCGATTACAATAATCCCACCTTCATTCCCAACTTTACAGCGAGAAGAGGATTTGGGCGAGATAAAAGCGCAGCTAAAAGGGATAGGGGCGCAACTTGAAGAGATGGAAAGAAGTATCAAAAAGTTATAAAAATGGAAAAGAGCAATAAGACAAACATAAATATAAAATGCGGAAAATGTGGCAAGCTAATATCAGGGGATGTTTACGAGTTCGAGGGCGTTAAGCTGTGTGAGGATTGCTATATGGATGAAGTAATAGCTTCTCAGCCGAAAAAATGCGTGATGAAGTGATGATTATTGCGGTAGCAAGCGGCAAAGGCGGTACGGGAAAGACCACCGTAGCAGTTAATCTTGCTCTGTCGCTTTCTAACGTACAATTAATGGATTGCGATGTTGAAGAGCCAAATTCACATATCTTCATTAATCCTGTGATCGAGGAGATAAAGCCGGCGTATACGCTAATGCCAACGGTCAATTACGATTTGTGTGATTACTGTGGGAAGTGCGCTACGGCGTGTGAATACAACGCACTTGTGGTTGTGCCCCAAAAAGAAGTCATGGTGTTCCCAGAACTTTGCCACGGCTGTGGGTTATGCGCCATGGTATGCCCGCAAGATGCGATTAGCGAGGAGCCGAGGGAGATTGGCGTTATAAAAATAGGAAAAAGCGGTGACGGCAGCGTTGACATTGACCTCGTGTACGGGGTGTTGAATATCGGAGAGATAATGGCAACACCGCTGATCGACCAGGTAAAAGAGGAGCGTAATCCAAAAAAGACCGTGATTATTGATGTCCCGCCGGGAACGGCATGCCCGGTGATTGCCACGGTGCAAGGCAGCGATTACTGCGTGCTTGTGACTGAGCCCACACCATTTGGGCTCTACGATTTGAGGCTTGCGGTTGAGGTGCTCAGGGTACTTAAAATTCCTTTTGGCGTGGTGATAAATAAAGCAGGGATTGGGGATCGAAAAGTCTATGAGTACTGTGAGAAGGAAGGAATTCAGATTTTGCTTGAGATTCCGTATGACAAACGGATTGTACGGTGCTATTCCGAAGGCGTGCCCTTTGTGGAGGAGATGCCAGAGTGGAAGGAGCGGTTTGCAGGGATAGTTGATAGTATTTATGGAACCACGGGATTGCACAACACTTTTTCTTTTAAAAAAGAAAACCGGGGGCTAAAAGAAAAACAAAGAGAATATTTTTAGTCAAGGTTTTTACCGAAGGTAAAAAAAGTTGTTGGTAAAGCTTTTCTTTCTAAGAAAAGGTTTCTTGTGAAAATCTGTGTAATCTTGTGGTTATAAAAAAACTACACCAATGAAACAAATAACCGTTATTAGTGGAAAAGGAGGCACGGGGAAGACAACCCTTATGGGCTCGTTCGCCGCCCTCACGGAGAACAAAGTCATTGCAGATTGTGATGTGGACGCACCAGACCTTCATCTGCTGCTGCATCCGGAAATCATAGAGAAAGAGGGTTTTAAAGGTTTAAAAGTTGCCGTTATGGATAAAACGCTATGTACCGAGTGCGGAACGTGCGAAGAAACATGTAGATTCAATGCGATAGCTTTGACCAAAGAATCAGGTTATGCAGTCAATCCCGCACGCTGCGAGGGCTGTGGCACCTGTGTGTTTACGTGCCCGCAGGAGGCGGTTACGCTGAAAGAACGTGTCTCTGGCTATGCGTTTATCTCAAAGACGAAATATGGCACAATGGCACATGCGCAGCTAAATGTCGCAGAGGAAGCATCGGGAAAACTGGTTACCGCTGTTAGAAACACGGCACAACAGGTTGCTGAAAAAGAGGGCTGTGAACTCATCTTGATTGACGGAGCGCCAGGCATCGGCTGTCCGATAATCGCATCCTTGACCGGCGTGGACCTTGCACTCATCGTTACCGAGCCCACGATGTCCGGACTGCATGACCTCGAACGAATTCTGGATGTGACCTCTCATTTTGGGATTGGTTCAGCCGTCTGCATCAACAAATATGACATTAATGAGGAGAACAGCAGGAAGATTAGCGAGTTTTGCCGGCAGCGTGGAGTGGAGATTGTTGGAAACATTCCTTATGACTCTGTGGTCACCGAAGCGATGGTTGCAGGTAAGCCAGTGGTTGAATTCTCGGAGGGTAAGGTGTCAGATGCGATAAAAGAGGTGTGGAGATATCTCTATTTTCTATAACCTTCACTTTTCATTTTTTTTTTCATCCCAGCTTGCCTGCATCTTCTCTCACTTGCATTCTGAACCGTTTATGTATTTTTATTATCTCCTCTTTCGTGCTTTCGCCGGCATGCTCGATATTATGAAAATAAGGAAACGCCTTTTTGTGTTTCATAATAAAATCCCTTATATCCGTTGTAATACAGTTATCAGGAATATCCGCAGGATTTTTTTCAAAACTCCCCCGGTTCTCTTCCCATTTCGTCACTATTTCCATTACTTCTCCCTTTCCTCCTCGCGCAAACGCATCGCATAATACGTGAAGAAACCTTATATCAACAGATGCGAGCCCTACACTGGCATAAGGAATTGCATATTCGTTTCCATTAAAAAGGACTGATATTCCATCGTGTGTTGCAACCTCGTTCAGCATCTTATAATCGGTAATACTGTCGCCTACCGCGATGACATCTCTTAACCCTATTCCTTTTTCTTCTGCTATCTCTCTCACTGCCTCCGCTTTTCGTTCTCCTCCTATTACCCTTGTCTCGAAAATATCATTATCATAGCCCAGAGACGGCAGTTGATGGAAAAAGAACTCATCCAAACGATTTACTATGAGTTCAGGCTTGTCAATGTGTGAATAAAGCGCGAATATGTCTTCTTCCGCTTTTTTTATTGTATATACATATCTCTTTGGTAAAGCTTTCTTTTTGCGAAGCGTTTTTGATAAACCATTTCTTAAAATGTTTAAAGAAAGGTTTGTGCATACAATATTGCTCTCAGGAACTCCCAGCTTACGACCTATATTGTAAGCGTGGTGCTTGTAACTTGTAGATACGATATAGATGTCCCAATTTTCAGCCTGTAACTTTTCAAATAAATCTCCTGCGCCATCCACTATCTTTGCGCGCTCTGATACCCTATTTATATCGCCATCGGTTATACCGTGCAACAGAAGGAAGGGAACTATTAAGGCAAGAGTATCTCCAGGCTCGTAGCCTTCCCTGCTCTCGATTGATATAATATCGTCGTATTTGCTTATAACCTCGAAAATAAAAGCGCCTTTCTCTCCTATGAGCTTCATCACCTCGTAGGCATTGTCCTGCGGCGATAAAGGGCCTTCGAGGTCGAAAAATATTGTTTTTTCCCCGTTCATACACACTCTATTCGCAATTATCTCCTAATATTCTCTACGAAGTTGTAAGATAAATAATAAAAATATCGAAAAATTTAAATATAGGGTACCCTAATGATATTAGATTATGCTAAGTAGAAAAGCAGAGGACTATCTCGAAGCTATTCTGAACATCAGTGAAAAGAAGGGATATGCGAAGATAAGGGATATAGCACTGGCTTTAAATGTCAAGCCCTCAAGCGTTGTGGAGATGGTAAAGAGGCTGAATGATAGGGGTTTCGTCAATTATCGAAAATACGATGGCGTGACCCTAACACCAGAAGGGGAAGAGATAGGAAGAGCAGTATGGGGGCGGCATGTTACGATAAGAACGTTCTTGGAAATAATAAGAGTGCCGGAGCCAATAGCGAATAAAGATGCGTGCATAATCGAACACGAATTGGAAGCAAAGACAATACAGCAGATAAAGAACCTGGTGGAATTTGTAAAAATCGCCCCTGATTACCCACAGTGGCTGGAGCATTTTGAGATGTTCTGTGAGACAGGGGTGCATCCCTGCTGCGAAGAGGAAAAGCGAAAGGGGAAAAAGCATCGGTTTTCCAGCTAAAACCGAATTTTTTTAGGTTCCGTTCGCAAAACCAAACCTTTTTAGGGGACATTATTTATCATCCATTTGTAAAAAAGAGGCAGAAGGCGGCTTAGACCTGGATGAAAGGTTTGAGGAGATAAAACGTGAGTTAGGCTCGTGGTTTATTGAGGGTTATCCGCTTTATCAGGCTTCATAATCAAGCGGAGGAAGCGAAGCCACTAGTAAAAAATGGTTAAAGGAAAAGGAATGGGGGAAGGGGATGGAAATGGAAATGGAAATGGAAAGAGAAGGATATGGGAATTCCAGTCTTTCACAATCTGTAGAATCATGGGATTGAGTTTCGATGAAAAAGAGCTGAGGAGAATATTTAAGGAATTAAAACTCAGCCATGACAACCAGTTTTCAGCAGCATTTGAAATGCATCAGCAGTTGGCTCAGATATGTCGGACTCAAAATCAGCATGCTAAGCGAGTAGAAAAGATATTGAAAAAGCAATTTGTGTCGTATAAGAAAGAAGCAGGGATTTCTGATCCACAAAAAATTTGTGACTTTATTGAAGGCAAAAAGGGAGCAGAAAACACCTTTGAAGACGTCCCGCTCTCTGCTCTTATCTGGTTCGCAGCACGTAATGGAAATGGAAGGCAAAATAATGGAGGGGATGAAAATAAGAGCAAAGAAATCGAGACGAGGATTTTCACTGCCGTTCATCTGAAAGAGCATCAAGCATTGCGATTTTACGATGAGCTTTATCATAAATTGCCGGGTGTTAAAGCGGAAGATGTGGTGGAGGAGCTAAGAACAGCTTTAAAATCAAATGAAAAGCTACTGCGTAATTATAAAAGGCTAGAGCAGAAGAGAGAGGAGCTAATTTCAGAGCGTGAAGCAATTAAAAATGATAAAGTCCGGCTCGTTCATGATTTGGAAGAGCAAAGGCGATTAAACGGCAGATTAAGGAGAAAAGTGGAAGAAGCGGGAGGGGAAGTGGCGTTTGAACATATTGAAAGCATGAAAAAGGAACTGGAGTTTTTACGAGGAGAACTAAAGAGGTTGAATAAAGAAAACGCAGAGTTGATCAAGGTATCTGCATCAGCATCCAATTTTAATTTCAGCGGGAAAGAAGCGATGAAGATGCCGGCGGCGAGGGAGGACAAACTCGCAGCTTCTGCTTGTAATTGCAGCGGAATAAAAATGGGTTATCAGCTTAAAAAAGATACGAGAGTGGCTTATATTGGTGGTGTAGAATCGCTTGAGCCGTCTTACAAGGAAATGGTGCAATCTTTTGGCTGTCCCTTCTGTTACCACTGCGGGCACTGCGAGGGAGGGAAAAAGGTGATAGAAAGTCTTGTGGAAAAGAGCGATGTGATATTTTGCCCAATAGACATAAACAGCCACAATGCTTGCCTTCTGGTTAAAAAAGCATGCAAGTTGCGGAACAAACCCTGCTATTTCCTTCGCAGTTCGGGTTTAAGTGCGCTTAAAAAGGGATTGGTGAATTTTGCCGCGGGGATTTAGCTTGACTTTGTCACATTTCAAATTTACCACAGAGAACACTGAGTTAGAGGTTTAGCTTATTAGCCGTTCAGCTAAACTATATAAAAGAAGAAAAGGTTTGGGTGGAATGAAAAATGGTAGAGAGAAATTTGAGTGAAGAAGAAGAGCCGAAAGTAATCCTCTTGATGCGTTTGCCAAAACCAGGTTATGAGATTTAAACATTTTGTTTCAAACCTCTTCGTATGATGCTATCAAA
>JAGXOR010000065.1 GCA_023659785.1 Methanomicrobia archaeon LH_S13 | reverse complement strand
CCAGAGGGGATGTGGATGTATCATGAAGGAACAGTTGGAAGCTCCCTCCGTAAGGTGGGAGAGGACGTCACGAATGCACCATGAGGTTTATAGAAAAAAGGATACTAAAATAGAGGATTAACTTTTCCCTTTCACCGAGGATGGAATTGATAAGTTAAAGTTAATTGAGCTTATGGAGGTTGATAAGCCAAAGTGAAAATAATATTTCACATTGACATGGACAGTTTCTTTTCAGCTGTTGAAGTGCGAGAGAATCAGGAAATGAAAGGCTTGCCGGTAATCGTAGGGGGAAGAATCAGAAAACAAGAAAAAGCTGCTGAAGAACCCGATATGAAAATAAGAGGCGTTGTGAGCACGTGTTCATACGAGGCGAGAGAATATGGTGTTCATTCTGCAATGCCGCTTTCAAGAGCATACAAGCTATGCCCAGATGCGAAGTTCCTACCGGTAAATATGCCATTATACAAACGTGTGTCAAGAGAAATAAAATTCTTTTATTCTGATTTAAGTACGCTCAGGAAAACGGCGAAGGAATTGATGACAGAATTTAGTGAGGAAAAAGGAGAGAAGAAGAAGAAAATAAGGTTGGTCGGCGTTCGTGTGTCGACTTTGGTAGGGGTTAACGAGAAGCAACGGAGGATAGTGGCTTTTTCCGCATCAGATATGTTTTTCTAATAAATTATCTTATCAGGATATAACTCTTTCGCTGCTGATAAAACTTCCTCTATTTCTCTCCCCTTTACCATTTCCGCCCCTATCTCTTCCTTATTCAACATGAACGGCTCGTCCAGCATTATTTTCGCTTCATCGAGCACCATCGTTGACCAGCTAACACTCCTCACATGCGACCCATACCTTCTCAACATTTCAGCCTTGAAAAATTCCCTCGTCTGCTCTGGTGCATTACCCAATCCGTATTCTACTCTATCTGACAAAGCCCACCAATCCACTTCCGGCAATTCCTTCTTTGCGAACGCCCGCGAATCCCTCGGATTGAAAAGGCATTTTCCCTTTGTACTCTCTTCTCCATCCCCCGCGTAGTACAGCACGCTTTCGTCCAGCAATGCATGCTGATTACAGATGCTTATTCCTTCGGAAGCGCTTTTTGGCTCATAATTCGCAAGCAATGCCAATTTCGTCACCCAATCAATGCCATCCACATATTCCTCCACTCGCCGAGCTTCCAGCTTCTCTATCACCTCCTTCAAGCCTCTTTTCCCTATTTCAGCCCACTTCCCTCCTTCTTCTCCCATCTCTCTATACATCTTCTCTATTGCTTCGAAATAAAATAGGAGAATGGAAACAGCGTCGGTGGACTCACCGTTCTTCAATTTTATCTTCCACTCGCATTCTTGTGTATCCGCGGATATTCTCTTGAATGTTCTCACCGGGTCCTCTATCTCCGGTGCATCATCCACGTAACCCAATTCGAATGCACGAATTACCATCGCCTGTGCGATGTCACGTAAGAAAATTGCGTATTCAGAACGGAGCGCTTCGTAATGTATATCGTGCAGTCGCCAGTATTGACGTGCGGCATGTGGCTGGTCTCGTGTATTCAAGATACCTCTCTCAACAGTGGTTGAAAGAGAAGACTTCTGAGCAACAAACATCGCTCTTGGCGAAATAACGAACTTCACTCCCTCTTTACCAACGAAGCCTCCTGAAACAACATCCCCTGAGCCGGTGAACAATATTCTTGTAACAACCCAGGGTATTAGTGCTTTTTCTACACGACTCCAATCCTTACACGCTTCTCTTTTGGTTATTATATTTCCATGCGTAGCATAAGTATTCGTTTTTATTTTTTCCCCTTTTCCTATACTTGTGCCACTGCCCGTAGCACCAGCATGACTGAAGAAATTGGCGACATTGTTCTTATGAATAGTTACTTTTTTCTTTAACGCCAGACTCGCCTCCATTGACCCTATAAAAGCGTATATCTCTGATGCTTTATCGTATGCCACGGCATCAAAGGGGTTATTATAAGAAGGCGTTGATATTTCAAGATGTCCCAGATCATTATAAATCCGACAACCGTTATCACCAAACGAAGACGCTATTCTGGATTCATGCACCTCCTGCGATATTTCGGTAACTGTGTCCCAATTCACCTCGCGTGAAAATCTTCTTCTTTTTAAACCTTGAATCGCAGCATTAACGAGCAAAGAAGGATTTAAAGTCGCTTTTGCACTCACTGGATATTCATGCTCTACCCCTCTTATCTTATTTTCTGTTTCTCTCACTTTCCTCTCTCCTTCTTATTATTAATTCCTTCTTTATCTTATTCGCATATAAATGCGCCATTCGTGTGGGTTCAGGTAGTTTATGCTTGCGGATGCAATTTTTTATCAACTGTAGCGAGTTTTTTAGTGATACTTTATGCCCTGGTGCGATTATTATTGGCTTACAACCTTTCTTGCTCTTAAGATAATAGCCAATATCTTCGCCTTTGTATTTTATCACGCTCTCTTCGCCTTCTTCGGTTGGCACTTCTCCATCGCCGCAAAGGAGGTTCTTTGCCACGCCTATGGTTGCCAAGTCCAAAGTAACACCTACATGCGTGGCTAAACCCGCAAATCTTGGATGGTTTATTCCACAGCCATCTATCACTAACAGGTCAGGCTTGTTTTTGCTTTCCAAGACATAAAAAGCATTTATTATAGCTGGCGCTTCTCGGAATGAAAGAAGCCCGGAGATATAAGGGAAATCCACAGGCATCACAGAGTAAGAAAAATTGACAAACTTCATGGAAGGGTATTCAAGCACTACAACTGCGGATATTATTTTCTCTTGTCTATCTTTGTCTTCCGTATCGGTTTTTGATTCGTAGAAGAAAGCCTGGTCTGCACCTGCAATCAATTTTATTTCTTTTGGACTTGTTTTAATTTCATCGTCTATTACAGTTTTTGATGCGATTTCTTCCTGTATGCGATACAGTTCTTCGGAGGGTTTCATTATTCTTTTGGTAAAGCATTTCTTTTTAATAAAAGGTTTTGCCTCAGCTTCTCTCTCATATTTCTCCAGTGACTTCCTTCCCAGTATATCCTACCGCAACGTGGGCAAACCCAGAAATCCCACTTCCCTATCATGCTCTTCGGCACATAGTTCTTCTCTCTCAGTATATCCTCTTCTCCTTCTTCTATTTTCCTTATTCCCGCATTGCACTCGCTACACCTGACCGGAACGGGTTCGAGGTTTATGTTTATGCTATGCTGAAGCAACTCTTTCAATTGTTCCATCACATCGTCTGTTTCTATTTTAACGCACTGCACATCTCTTTTCATCGCGGCCAATGCGAGATTTTTATCTCGAGTGAGCAATATTCGTGTCTCGTGTTCTGCCAAGGCGACAAGGGCTCTATCCTCGTCTTCATTACCTGCACCGATTTTACCGTTTACTTCCGCCGCGTAAACAGTATCATATCCAAGGACACGCAGCCATGTGCTTAACTTTCCTAACATTCGGTCAATTACGAATCGCAAGCTTCCTGCTCCCTCCTCTTCTTTTTCTCTACAACATCAAAAGTATTTACACCACGGACTAATACTATATAAAATAAAGAATTTTTTCATTAAAAGGAGGTGAAAAAAATGAAAAGGAAAACAAAAACAAAAACAATTGCAGGATTAATAGTCGTAGTTGCAATCGTAGCAGTTGCGATGCTTGCAGGATGCGTTGAAGAGGAGCGAATGAGTACAGTGGAAATAAAAGAGATGGCTCTTGCTACTACTGAAAGCATAGATACTTACACGTTTGATATGAATATGACACAGAACATACAAATAAGCAACGAGACTGGTGAAACAGAGATGACGAGGCTAAGCACTGGAAATGGCGTAGTGGACAATATAAACAAAAAAATGAATCAGGAGATGACGACGACGATGAAAATGCCCAGTGAGACAAAGGAAATGAAGATGGACATGTATTTCATCAATAACACCATGTACACGAAGAGGGAGGGTATTCCAAAGATGCCAGCGCAATGGAGAAAGGTGGAAATGCCCGAGGGATACAAGGAATTCTGGGAATCGCAGAACCAGGTAGAGCAGCAAATGGAACTGCTGAACGTTTCAGAAATGGAACAATTAGAAGATGAAAAGGTGAACGATGTGGATTGCTATGTGCTAAAACTCACGCCTGACATCGAGAAGCACTGGGAGACCGTGATGAAGCAAGCTCGGCTGAGCGAACTAATGCAACGCCTGCAACAAAACGATAGCTTCGACATAGGAAAAATGATAAAGGAGATGTCTATAAAGCAATGGATTGCAAAGGATACGAAGTTCCCGATGAAAACAGAAATGCAATTAAAAATGGTGATGAGCTCGGAGAACTTGAAACTACGAGATGAGACGAAGGAGAAATTTACAATGACGATGGACCAGAGAACCAGCATAGTTTTCCACGATTATAACGAGCCAGTGACGATAGAATTGCCAAAAGAGGCAGAAAGTGCCGCGGAGTTTCCAATGATGCCGAAGTGAATCAAACCGCTATAAGTGCTGTATAAGTAAATACGAAATATGAAGAGGACTATTTCCTCTTCTTTTATTTTTTAACAATTTTAAAAAACTGTTTTATCGATATTCACATAACACTATGACAGTAAATAGATTTGGGACTCTGCCCCACAACCCTGTAAAAGCTTATCATACAGCCGTATTCGTGGTCATTACAATAACTCTTCTTTCCACTGGAGCCGCAGCGATGATATACGAAGTCGTCCTTTTAAGGGAATTTACACTACTTCTCGGCTCTTCTTTTTATTCCGGCTCGATAGTTTTAGCTTCGATAATGGGCGGTCTCGCTGTTGGAAGCCTTGTCATCGGCAAACTCTCAGATAGAACAAAAAATCCATTCCTCCTACTCTTCATATTAGAAACGCTTATTGCCCTTATTTCTCTTGTTATCGTGCCAGCCACGAGGAGACTTGCACTTTGCGATACGTGGATGCTAACTGACGGAATAATTTACGCATTCGAATTTATCGGGCTCAAACTCACTTCGTGGCATGTTCTTTTATTTTACAGCTCGTGCATTTTGCTCTTCCCCGCCGTATTGATGGGCGGCGAACTTCCGGTAGCTATAAACATCTTATCAAAATCAAAATCAAAATCAAAATACAAAACGGAAAAAATTGGCGAAGTATCCGGATATTCATATTTTCTGGATACCATAGGAGGGATCTTCGGGGCGATTTCTGCCGGGCTCATAATGATTCCTCTACTCGGCTCAATAGCGACAGTACACACCGGCGGAATCCTGAATACAACAGGAGCAGTGAGTGTGGCACTGTTCATGATATTCTTTCGGAGTTCTGATAGCCCTTCAAAGCCACTCTCTTCAAAGAACAAAAATCGAACTAATCGAAAGATTATTTCGGTTATTATAGTTATAATAATTGCTCTTTTTCTCTCTCTCTTTGCTATGGGCTACCACAAAGCAGAGCAGTTGGAATATACCACGGTTGGGGATTTGTATCGTGGACAGGTTATCCTTGAGCGAACACAGAGCAGATACCAGGCGATAACGGTAATAGACCACGATATTCTTGGACGTGTTTTGTTCCTGGATGGTAGAGTGCAAATATCCGAGAGTGATGATGAGCCATATTCGGAGGCGCTGGTATTACCCGCCGCAGTTACTTTACTGAGTAAAGCGGATAAACATAATCTTGATGTCCTCATCATTGGTGGTGGCGACCTCGGCGTATTAGAAGTAATAACGAGATTCTCTGATGATAAAATAGGAAACATAACACTCGTGGATTTAGACCCCGAAGTAATAGAAATATCAAAGAAATATTTGGTAAGCATACACAACGATTCATGGAAAGACCATAGATATAAGTATGTGGCGATGGACGGAAGAAAATATAGAAGAAGCGCTTATGGACAGTAAAAAGTTCGACCTCGTTATTTTAGATCTGCCTGACCCCAACAACGATATTCTCGCAACTTTTTATTCGCTGGAGTTCTATAATGACGTTTATTCTTTGCTGGATGAAAATGGGATAATGGCTACGCAGGCTACGCAGGCAGACTGGGCGTTAGGTGCTGATGGACACGTGATAATTGCAAACACCCTGCGACAGTCACGATTTCCGATTGTTCGGATGTATGCGCAGTATATACCAAGTTTCGGGCAGTGGGGGTTCGCAATCGCATCCAAACGTTATGACCCACTGCAAATAAGTGAAACAGAGATTGCAGATGTCTTAGCGGCTATCGAAACAAACACATACAGCGAAAAGACACATTTTTCGCTCTTCGCACTTCCTCCATGGCTTATAAAAGATATGGAAAATACGCAGCTTATAAATACGATTGATAAACCGATAATAATTAAGGAGTATTAAAATAAGATGTTGATATGGCTGATAAACAGGATAAGAACTTTAAGGCGACACGTAGATAAATTCAGGATTCTATCCCTACTCCTTTTCGTACTCATATTTGGCTCCATAGCATTTTCATATTTTGAAAAGAAAGGGTTATGGGATGCTATCTACTGGGTAATCGTGACGATTACGACCGTGGGGTACGGTGATTTCACGCCAAAAAACACGGGTGGACGGATTACATTTGTGCTGGTTGCATTGGGTGGAATAGGAACCATTGCGTATGTAATTGAACAGCTTGTATCCTTTTCTACTAAGAGTCAATTAAAAAAATTACTTGGGTCTGGAGCGGTGAAGATGAAGAAGCATACCATTATTGTGGGCTGGAATACCAAAGCAGAAGAGGCGATAAGAGAGCTACGGAACGAAAATGAGGAGTTTTTGGTGGTGGGTAGCGAATTGGATCAAGCAGAGCTGAATGCACGTGAGATACCGCATATTAGTGGAGACCCGACAAAGAGCGAGACGTTGAATAGATGCGGGATCAAAGATGCAAGGACGATGATGATACCTCTGGAGAACGATTCTGAGACGATAATGATTGCTCTCGTAACCCGGAGACTGAATCCCGGTATAAAAATCGTTGCGACATGCGAGGCGCGGGAGCGCGTGGAGATGATGCGTGGGGCTGGGATTAACCATATAATATCTTATGCGGAGATAAGCGGGCGATTCCTTGCTCACGCGGTTACTGAGCCCATAGTTGTGAATTTCATTATGGATGCTACGACATCGGTTGAAGGGTTTGACCTGAAACAAGTAAAAGTGGGCGGGAGAACGAGGTTGGCGGATATGACGCTAAGTGCGGGTGAGAAGGTGATTGCGTTGTACAAAAGGGGAAGGTTTATTTTCGAGTTCGCGGCTGATGCTATGCTGGAGGAGGGGGATTATTTGGTGGTAATAGCTTCTTCCTGCTAAATGTTTTTTTATCTTGAATTCTTTTTGGGATATCCTAATTTTAGCTTTTAACCACCAGGTTATGAGATTTAAACATTTTGTTTCAAACCTCTTCGTATGATACTATTAAT